>JAKARG010000007.1 GCA_021819345.1 Actinomycetes bacterium
TCGCCGAGGCGTCCACCACGAGCACGACCGGGGCGTCGAGCAGCCGGGCGACCGACGCAGTGGAGGCCTCCGGTCCGTCGGCGGCCGCCCCGTCGAAGAGCCCCATCACACCTTCGACCACGAGCAGGTCGGCGCCTTCGCCGGCTCGCGCGGCGAGCGGTCCGATGGCGTCCTCCCCGCAGATCCAGCTGTCGAGGTTGCGACCCGGGCGCCCGGTGGCGAGAGCGTGGTAGCCGGGGTCGATGTAGTCGGGGCCGACCTTGGCCGACGCCACCCGGTGGCCGGCGGAGCGCAGCGCAGCCATCAGCCCGGTCGCGACCGTGGTCTTGCCGACCCCCGAGGAGGTGCCCGCGATCACCAGGCGCGGGCCGAGGCGCATCAGCCCGACCGTCCCGGCCCCATCAGTACTCGATGCCCTTCATCGCTTTGATCCCGCGGTCGTAGGCGTGCTTCAGCTTGCGCATCTCGGTCGCGGTGTCGGCCACCTCGACCAGCTCGTCGGGGGCGTCTCGCCCGGTGAGCACGACGTTGGTCGACGGGTGGCGGTCGCGGACGCCGGCGGCGATCTCGGCGGCGGGCACCCAGCCATACTTGGCGACATAGGTGATCTCGTCGAGGATCAGCAGCTGGTAGTCCCCCGAGGCGAGCTTGGCGGCGGCGACCCCCCAGGCATGGCGGCCGAGGGCGGCGGTCTGGTCGAGGTCGTCGGACTCCCAGGTGAAGCCGTCGCCGAGGGTGTGCCACTCGATCCCCAGCTGGTCGGCGAGCTTGCGCTCCCCGGTCTTCCACTTGCCGCCCTTCACGAACTGGACCACCCCGACGCTCCAGCCCCGGGCCCAGCCCCGGGCCATCACCCCGAAGGCCGCGGAGGACTTCCCCTTGCCGTGACCGGTGTTGAGCACGACGACGGACGAGACGCGGGCCATCGCGCAACGCTACGCTCGACCCGCTCGAGCAGGGAAGCCGGTGCGAGTCCGGCGCTGTCCCGCAACTGTGACCGGGGAGCCGAACCCGAGGATCGCCACGGCCCGAGAGGGCGGGAAGGCGGGGGGAGGCAGGGATCCGGGAGCCAGGAGACCTGCCGGCCCGGGCCCGCCGCCCGGCGACGCGAGGACGCCCCGATGTACGAGAGGTCCACATCCGCCCACATCACCCTCGTCCTCGGTGGCGCGCGCTCGGGCAAGTCCGAGCTCGCCGAGTCGCTCGCTTCGATGAGCCCGCAGCCGGTCACCTACGTGGCGACGGGGTGGGCGAGCGATCCCGAGATGGCGGAGCGCATCGAGCGGCACCGAGCCCGCCGACCCTCGGGGTGGGCCACCCTGGAGGTCGCCGGCTCCGCCCCCACGCCGGCCGCCGCCACGCCGGCCCCCCCCGCCCCCGCCCCGCCCCCCGCCGGCCCCGCCACGCCGACCCCCGCCGGCCCCGCCACGCCGGCCACCGCCGGCCATTCCACGCCGGCCACCGCCGGCCATTCCACGCCGGCCCCCGCCACGCCGGCCCCCGCCACGCCGGCCCCCGCCGGCTCCGCCACGGCGTCCGCCGGCCCGGGCACGCCGATTCCGCCGAGCGCCGAGCTGGCGGAGCTGTTGGTCGGCACCGCCGGCACGGTGCTGGTCGACTCGCTCGGCACCTGGGTGGCTGGCGCGCCCGGGTTCGGGGTCGACGCCGACGCCCTCTGCGCCGCCCTCCTCGGGCGGACCGGAGCCTCGATCGTCGTCTCGGAGGAGGTCGGCCTCGGGGTGCACCCCGAGACCGAGCTCGGCCGTGACTTCCGGGATGCGCTCGGCGAGCTCAACCAGGCGGTGGCGGCAGTCGCCGACGAGGTGCTGCTCGTGGTCGCCGGCCGGGCCTTGCGCCTCGAAGACCCGGGGACCCCGGTCGCACCCCTGGCCGGCGAGCCAGCCGAGGGCGGCCGAGCTTCCCGGCCAGGCGTCGCTCGGGGTCGCGGCGGTGCGTGAGGCGCTGTCGTTCCTCACCCCGCTCGGGGGGGCACGGGTGCCGACGCCGGCAGCCCTGCGTTGGTTCCCGGCGGTGGGCCTGGCCCTGGGGCTCGCCCTCGGCGGCCTGTGGTGGGTGGCGGCGCAGCTGTGGCCCCCGGCCGTCGCCGCGGCGGTTGTCGTGGTCGCCGACCTGGCGTTGACCGGCATGCTGCACTTCGACGGGCTCGCCGACGCCGCCGACGGCCTCTTGCCCCATCTCTCCCGGGAGCGCCGGCTCCAGGTGATGGCCGGGCCAGAGGTGGGAGCCTTCGGAGTCGTGGCGGCCGGGGCGACGTTGCTCGTCCGCTTCGCCGCCCTAGCGGTCCTCCCTCCGGCGCCGCTGTTGCTCGCCGGCCTGTGGTGCGCTTCACGCACCGCGATGGCTGGCACCGTCGAACGGGTGCCCTACGCGAGGGGCGAGGGGGGCCTGGTCTCGGCTTTCTCCGGGAGCAGGGTCCCGGCCGCGCTGCTCGCCGGAGCAGGCGTCGCCGCGCTCGGGATCGCCTCCGCCTGGGAGCTGCCCGCCGGGCCGGTCGCCGTCGCCGTTGCCGTCGCCGGGTTCGTGGCGGTGGTCGCCTTCGCCCGTCAGCGGATCGGTGGCTTCACCGGGGACGTGATCGGCGCCGCCGGGGTGGTCGGCGAGACTCTCGGGCTGCTCACTGCGGCGGCCCGCTGGTGATCGCCAGCCGGCGCCGGCTCAGGCTCCTGGCGGCCTCCGGGGGGATCGTGGCCGACCTGGTCCTCGGCGAGCCGCCGCTGCGTCCGCACCCGGTGAGCGCGTTCGGCTCGTTCATGGCCGAGGTCGAGCGACGGCTGTGGGCCGACGACCGGGCGCGCGGGGTGCTGCACGCCGCAGTGGGAGTTGCGGCGTCCTCCGCCGCGGGCGGGTTGTTGCGATCCACTGCCGGCGCCACCTACCTGAGCGTCGCCGGCCGGGCCCTGCGCGAGGCTGCAGCTTCGGTCGGCGGCGCCCTCGACGCCGGCGACCTGTCCGCCGCCAGGCTGCGGGTGCCGGCCCTCGTCGGGCGGGACCCCGACAGCCTCGACGAGGCGGGGCTCGTCCGGGCGGTGGTCGAGTCGGTGGCGGAGAACACCGTCGACGCGATCGTCGCCCCGGCACTCGCCGGGGCAGTCGGTGGTGCCGCCGGCGCCCTCGCCTATCGGGGGGTCAACACCCTGGACGCGACCGTCGGCCACCGCAACGACCGCTACGGCCGCTACGGCTGGGCCTCGGCGCGCCTCGACGACCTCGCCAACTGGGTCCCGGCCCGGGTGACCGCTGCGCTCGTGGTGGCCGTCCGCCCGGCCGTGGCCAAGCAGGTGTGGCGGGCGGTGCGCGAAGACGCCCCCGCTCATCCGTCGCCCAACGCGGGGGTGGCCGAGGCGGCCTTTGCCGCGGCGCTCGGAGTCGAGCTCGGGGGTGCCACCGTCTACGCCGGCCGGGTCGAGCAGCGCCCCCGCCTCGGCCGCGGGCGACCGCCCGAGGCGGCCGACATCGTCGCCGCCTGCGCGCTGTCCCGGGACGTGAGCCTCGCCCTCGCCGCCGGCCTGGCCGTCGCCGGGGCGCTCGGGTGAGCGCGGGCTCGGCGCTGCCGGCGCCCGGTCGCCTGGTCTTCGCAGGAGCGCTCGGGTGAGCGCGGGCTCGGCGCTGCCGGCGCCCGGTCGCCACGGCGGTGACGGCGCCCGCCTGGCGGCAGCCCTCGGGATCGCCCCCGAGGAGGTGCTCGACCTCTCGGCGAGCCTCAACCCCTTCGCCCCCGACGTGGCGGCGATCGCCGGCGCGCAGCTCGGCGCGCTGCGCCGCTATCCGGACCCGGCCGAGGCCACTGCTGCGCTGGCCCGGGCCATCGGGGTCGATCCCGAGCGGGTCCTGCTCACCGCCGGCGGGTCCGCCGCGATCTCCTTGGTCGCCGGCGAGCTCGGCGGCTCGGTCGAGGAGCCCGAGTTCGCCCTGCACCCCCGCAGCGGCGGCCCCCGCTGGCGCTCCAACCCGCACAACCCGACCGGGAGGCTCGCCCCCGCGGGCGAGGTCGCTGCGGTGTGGGACGAGGCCTTCTACCCGCTGGCTGCCGGCGCCTGGACCCGTGGCGATCCGGGGTGCGTGGTGGTCGGCTCGCTCACCAAGGTCTTCGCCTGCCCCGGGCTGCGCCTCGGCTACGTGCTCGCCGAGCCCGAGCTGGTCCGGCGTCTGGCTGCTCGGGCCCCCCACTGGGCGGTCGGCGGGCTCGGCTGCGCCTTGGTCCCCGAGCTCGTGGCCGGCGCCGACCTGGTCGCCTGGAGGGACGGGATCGCCGGGCTCCGGGCCGAGCTGACCGCACTGCTCGACGCCCACGGCCTCGCTCCGCAGCCGTCGGAGGCGAACTGGGTCCTCTGCGCCGAGGCGTTGGGGCTGCGCCGGCGGCTCGCGCCGCAGGCTGTCGTGGTGCGCGACTGCGCTTCTTTCGGGCTACCCGGCTGGGCCCGGGTGGCGGTGCCCGACCGGGCGGGCCTGGATCGTCTTGCGGCCGCCCTGGCAGACACGGCGCCCGGCAGCTCCCGGGTCGGGGGGTCAGCGAGCGCCCGGACGCGGGGACCGGCGAGCGCCCGGACGCGGGGACCGGAGAGCGCCCGGATGCGGGCGCCGGCCAGTCCCGAGACGGGAGGACCGGGCAGCGCCGGGGCCGGGGCGTCGCGCCGGCGCCCACGGGGAGATGGCATCTCGACGGGCGGGGTGATGGTCTGCGGCACTGCGAGCGACGCCGGCAAGAGCGCAGTGGTCACCGGGCTCTGCCGCCTGCTCGCCCGCGAAGGGGTGAAGGTCGCCCCCTTCAAGGCGCAGAACATGGCGCTCAACTCCTACGTCACCGCTTCCGGCCACGAGATCGGCCGGGCCCAGGCCACCCAGGCGATGGCCGCCGGGGTCGAGCCGGAGGTGGCCATGAACCCGGTGCTGCTGAAGCCGACCAGCGTGCGCACCAGCCAGGTGGTGGTCCTCGGACGACCGCTCGGGCACCTCCAGGCGGCCGACTACCAGGCTCGTAAGCCGGCGCTGTTCCCGCTCGTCCTCGACGCCCTCGCCGAGCTGCGCTCGCGCTTCGAGGTGGTCGTCGCGGAGGGGGCGGGTAGCCCGGCGGAGATCAACCTGCTCGACCATGACATCGTCAACCTGGCGCTCGCCGACGCCGCCGGCCTGCCGGCGCTCGTGGTCGGCGACATCGACCGGGGAGGGGTGTTCGCCGCGCTGCACGGCACGGTCGACCTGCTTCCCGAGCGCTACCGGCGGCGGGTGCGGGGGTTCGTGGTCAACAAGTTCCGGGGCGATCCGGCGCTGCTCGGTAGCGCCCTGGCGGACCTGGAGGTGCGCTCGGGGGTCCCGACCCTCGGGGTGCTGCCCTTCGTGGCGGGCGTCAGCCTCGACGCCGAGGACTCCCTGGCCCTCGACGTCGGTCGGCCGGACCCCGGCGACCCGCTGGCCGATCCCGTCGACGTCGCAGTCGTGGCCTGGCCGACGATCTCCAACTTCACCGACCTCGACGCCCTCGGCATCGAGCCCGGTGTCGGCGTGCGGATGGTGCGCTCGCCCGGCGCCCTCGGTGATCCCGACCTGGTCGTGCTCCCGGGATCGAAGTCGACCCTCGCCGACCTCGCCTGGATGCGCCGGCGGGGCCTCGACTCGGCGGTCGCCGCGGCCCGGGCCGCCGGGGCCACGGTCGTCGGGATCTGCGGCGGCTACCAGGTGCTCGGTAAGGAGCTGTCCGACCCCGGAGGGGTCGAGGCGGCACCAGGCGCGGAGGTCTGCGGCCTCGGCTGGCTCGAGGTGCGGACCACCTTCGAGGCGGACAAGGTCACCAGCCGGAGGGAGGGGACCGCCCTCGGCGAGGCCATCGCCGGCTACGAGATCCACCACGGGCGTACGAGCGGCCCAGCCGAGCCCTGGGTGTGGCTGCCCGAGCCCGAGGGGGCGGTCGACCCCGGCGGCTCGGTGTACGGCACCGCCCTGCACGGGATCTTCGAGTCGGACCGGTTCCGGGCGAGCTTCCTCCGAGGCGTCGCCGCCCGGCGGGCCAAGCGCTTCGTGCCCGCAGGGGTCAGCTTCGCCGCCGCCCGCGAGGCGCAGTGGGACCGCTTGGCCGATCTCGTTGCCGACCACGTCGACCGCTCGCGCCTCGAGCGCATCCTCTCCGAGGGAGCCCTTCATTGATCCTCGTCCTCACCAACGCAGACACCGAGATCCTGAGCTTGCGCAGCCTGGTCGAGGGCCTCCCGCCGGGGTTCCCCGGCGTGGTCGCCGCCAACCCCGCGGGCCTCGACCGCCCGCCCGAGCTCGACGGGGCCGAGGTGGTGCTCGTGCGCCTGCTCGGGGGGCGCCGGGCATGGGAAGAGCCCTTCGAGGCACTGGCCGCCGGCTGCGCGGCCAGGGGCGTGCCGCTGCTCTGCTTCGGGGGCGAGGCGGTGCCCGACGCCGAGCTGGCGGCGCGCTCGAGCGTCGAGCCGGCGACGGTCGCCCGGGCGAGCGAGTACTGGACGCACGGGGGCCTCGCCAACCTGGAGCAGCTCTTGCGCTTCGTCTCCGACACGGTGCTCGGCAGCGGGTTCGGCTTCGAGGCGCCGGTCCCGGTGCCCTCGGTCGGGCTCTATGGTGACCGGCCGGTGCGCCCCGATCGGCCGACGGTGGCGATCGTGTTCTACCGGGCGCACCTGCTCTCGGGCAACACCCTCTTCGTCGACGACCTGGCCGACGCCCTGGAGCAGCGAGGGGTCAACGCCGTTGCGGTCTTCTGCTACTCCCTGCGACCCGGGCCCGACGGCCGGGTCGAGGCGCTAGAGATCGTGGCCGACGCCGGAGCGGACTGCGTGGTCACCACCGTGCTCGCCATGGGCTCGGCGTCGGGGGACGGCTGGGACGCCTCCGCGCTCACCGGGCTCGGGGTGCCCGTGGTCCAGGCGGTCACCGCCACGCGCGCCGCGGAGGAATGGGAGGCCTCTGCGGCGGGCCTCGCCCCGATCGACGTGGCGATGGCGGTGGCGATCCCCGAGCTCGACGGTCGCATCGTCAGCGTCCCGTTCTCGTTCAAAGAGGTGGTCGACGAAGGTCTCGGCTCCGGCGATGGCGGGGCCGCTGGCTCACCGGTCACCGCCTACCGGACCCGGCCCGACCGCGTGGCGCGCGTCGCCGGGATCGCCTCGCGCCTGGCCCGGCTCGGCCGTACCCCGGCACCCGAGCGCAAGGTCGCGGTGGTGCTGTCGGCCTACCCGACCAAGCGCAGCCGGATCGGCAACGCCGTCGCCCTCGACACCCCCGCCTCGGTGCTCGAGCTCCTGCGGGCACTGGGCGACGCCGGCTACCGCGTCGGAGCGCTCCCGGCCTCCGGCGACGAGCTCATGGCCACCCTCGCCGACAACCTGGTCTACGACCGGGCCTCGCTCGGGCCGGCGCAGCTCGCCGCGGCCGCCGGCCGCTGGTCGGGCGAGGCCTACTCCGCCTGGTTCGCCACGCTCCCAGAGGACCTGCGCTCGGCGGTGACCGGCGCTTGGGGTCCCCCTCCCGGCGAGGTCCACACCGACTGTGGGGACCTGGTCTTCCCCGGCCTCGAGCTCGGCAACGTCCTGGTCGCCGTCCAGCCCCCCCGGGGCTTCGGGGAGAACCCGATCGCGATCTACCACTCCCCGGACCTACCTCCCACGCATCACTACCTGGCCTTCTACCGGTGGCTCGAGGTGGCTTGGGGGGCGGATGCGGTGGTGCACGCCGGCAAGCACGGCACGCTCGAGTGGCTGCCCGGCAAGAGCGTCGGCCTCTCGGCGTCCTGCGGCCCGGACGCCGCGCTCGGCGACCTTCCGCTCGTCTACCCCTTCGTGGTGAACGACCCCGGCGAGGGCACCCAGGCCAAGCGCCGGGCCCACGCGGTGATCGTCGACCACCTCCTGCCTCCGATGACCCGGGCCGAGACCTACGACCACACCGCCCGCCTCGAGGCCCTCCTCGACGAGCACGCGAGCGTGGCCGCCCTCGACCCGGCCAAGCTCCCGGCGATCCGGGAGCAGGTGTGGGACCTGATCGTCGAGGCCGAGATCCACCGGGACCTTGGCGTGGCGGACCGGCCCGAGGGCGAGGACTTCGACGAGCTCGTGCTGCACGTGGACGGCTACCTCTGCGAGCTGAAGGACGCCCAGATCCGCGGAGGGCTCCACGTCCTCGGCCGGGTCCCGCAAGGCGAGGCGCAGCTCGACTTGGTCCTCGCCCTCACCCGGGTCCCCCAGGGTGACGTCCCCTCGCTGCGCGAGGGCCTCGCCCCCGACGCGAGCCGCGCCGAGGTCGACGCCGTCGAGGCCCGCAACCGGGCGACCCTCGCCGCCTTGCAGGCCGCCGGCTGGGTCTACGAGGGTGACGATCCGACGTTGCGCTACGTTTGCGACCGGCTGGTACCGGCGCTCGGGCGCTCCACCGACGAGATCGGCAACCTGCTCGGCGCCCTCGACGGCCGGGCGGTGCCCGCCGGCCCGAGCGGCGCCCCGACCCGGGGGATGGCCCACGTGCTGCCCACCGGGCGCAACTTCTACTCCGTGGACCCCCGGGCGATCCCCTCCCGCCTGGCCTGGGACGTCGGCCGGCGCCTCGCCGAGGACCTGATCGGCCGCTACCGGAGCGAGGAAGGGGTGGTACCGGCATCGGTCGGGCTGGTGGTGTGGGGAACGGCGACCATGCGCACGATGGGCGACGACGTCGCCTGCGCCCTCGCCCTGCTCGGGGTGCGCCCGCTCTGGCAGGAGGGCACCGGGAGGGTCACCGGCGTCGAGCTCGTCCCCGAAGCCGAGCTCGGTCGGCCAAGGGTGGACGTCACGCTTCGGATCTCGGGCTTCTTCCGGGACGCCTTCCCGCACGTGGTCGACCTCCTCGACGACGCCTGCGCCCTCGCCGGCTTCGACGACGACCCGCGGATCTTCGGGGCCAAGCCGGGCGCCTACGGCTCGGGGATCCTGCCCCTGCTCGACTCGCGCGAGTGGCAGGGTGATGCTGACCTGGCCGCGGTCTACGAGGCCTGGTCGGGCTGGTCATACGGGCGGGGGAACCCCGGCAGCCCGGCCGCCGAGGCGATGAGGAGGCGTTTCTCCACCATCCAGGTAGCCCTGAAGAACCAGGACAACCGCGAGCACGACATCTTCGACTCCGACGACTACCTCCAGGACCACGGCGGGATGGTGGCCACCATCCGGGCGCTCACCGGAACCCAGCCGAGGGCGTGGTTCGGCGACAGCTCGGACCCGGCCCGGCCCCGGGTGCGCAGCCTGGCCGAGGAGGCCGCCCGGGTCGTGCGCACCCGGGTGCTCAACCCGAAGTGGATCGACGCGATGGCCCGCCACGGCTACAAGGGCGCCTTCGAGATGGCGGCCACCGTCGACTACCTCTTCGGCTACGACGCCACCGCCTCGGTGGTCGAGGACTGGATGTACGAGCGGGTGACCGAGGCGTACGTGGGTGACCCGGAGGTGCGCAAGCTGTTCGAGGCGTCCAACCCCTGGGCGCTCCGTTCGATCGCCGAGCGGCTCCTCGAGGCTGCCGAGCGGGGTCTGTGGTCGGCGAGCGACCAGGCGCTCGACACCCTCCGGCGGGCGCTTCTCGAGGCGGAGTCCTGGGAGGAGGGGCGATGAGCGGGCCGGCCGATTGCGCCCGGGACGGTAGGCCCGGCACCCCGTCGGCGAGCGCGGCGGTGCCCGGGTTCCCCTTCGCCGCGGTCGTCGGCCACGATGACGCCAAGCTCGCCCTGCTGCTCGACGCGCTCGACCGGCGCATCGGCGGGGTGCTGCTGCGGGGGGAGAAGGGGAGCGCCAAGTCGACCCTCGCCCGGGGCCTCGGGGCACTGCTCGGGGAGGCTGCGAGCTTCGTCGAGCTGCCGGTGAGCGCCACCGAGGACCGGGTCGTCGGCAGCCTCGACGTCGGGGCCGCCCTCGGCGGCGGGGGCCGGCGGTTCCAACCCGGGCTGCTCGCCGCCGCCGACGGGGGCGTCCTCTACGTCGACGAGGTCAACCTGCTCCCCGACCACCTGGTCGACGTGGTCCTCGACGCCGCCGCCTCCGGGGTCAACCGCGTCGAGCGTGAGGGGCTCTCGGAGTCGCACCCGAGCCGCTTCGTGCTGGTCGGCTCGATGAACCCCGAGGAGGGCGAGCTGCGCCCCCAGCTGCTCGACCGCTTCGGCTTCGCGGTGGAGGTGACGACCTCGACCGACCCTGCCGAGCGCGCCGAGGCCGTCGCCCGCCGGCTGGCCTTCGACGCCGACCCGGCCGGCTTTGCCGCCTCCTGGGCCGACGCCGGCGCCTCCCTCGCCGCCCGCCTGGCGGAGGCAGCTGCCCGGATCGCCCCCCCGGGGCCGGAGCTGCTCGCGACCGTCAGCCGGCTGTGCGCGACGGTGGGGGCCGAGGGCCTGCGGGCCGACCTGGTCATCGCCCGCGGGGCGGCGGCGCTCGCCGCGTGGGAGGGTCGGGAGGCGCCCGACCTCGACGACGTCGCCGTCGTGGCCCCCTTGGCCCTCGGGCACCGTCGCCGGCGGGGGCCATTCGACCAGCCGGGCATCGACCCCGCGGAGATCGCCGAGGCGCTCGGCGGGGACCCATCCCCTCCGCCACCGGCGGGCGGTCGGCCCGGCACCTCTTCGTCCGGCTCGGGTGGGGGCGAGCGAGCAGACTCCGGCCCTCCCCACGGCCCTGCAGCGGGGACCGGGGCTGCGGCGGGGGCTGCGGCCGGGGATGCGGCCGGGGTCGGCGCCCCGCTCGACCCGGGGCAGCCCGGGGGCGCCGAGGCCGGGCCACCAGGGGCCGGTTCGGCTGGAGCTGCCCCGGTGCCGCCCACCGCCACTGCCACGGCCGGGTCCGGCCCGGGCTCGGCGCCCGGCCAGGGGGCATCTCGTGGCGCCGGTGTCGGGCCGATCGCGCCGGTCGTGGCACTGGCGGCAGCGTCCGGCCCCGGCCGTCGCAGCCCGGTCCCGGCCCCCTCCGGGCGGCGTTCCCCGATCGAGGGCCCGAGGGGCCGCGTGGTCGGTGCGCAGGTGCCCCGGGATGGGCCGGTGGGCGACGTGGCCCTCGGGGCGACCCTCCGGGCGGCGGCGCAGCGCTCGGCGCAGGGTGCGGCTCCCGAACGTCTGCTGGCCGATGCGACGCCGGGGCCCATCGCGGCCGGGTCCGGATCCCGGTCCGGGTCGGCGCCCGGGTCGGCGCCCGGGTCGGTGTCGGCGTCCGCAGGAGGGGCGAGCCCGAGGGTGGAGGCCGGCGATCTCCGCCAGGCGGTGAGGGAGCAGCTGACCGGCAACCTGGTGGTGATCGCGCTCGACGCGTCGGCCTCGATGGGTGCCGAGGCGAGGATGGAGGCGGTCAAGGGGGCGGTGCTCAGCCTGCTGCTCGACGCCTACCAGCGGCGGGACCGGGTGGCGCTCGTGAGCTTCGCCGGCGAGGAGGCGAGCGTCGTGCTCCGGCCCACCGGCAGCGTCGAGGTCGCCCGTGCCCGCCTGGCCGAGCTCCGCACGGGGGGCCGGACCCCGCTCGCCGCCGGCATCGACGCTGCGCTCGGCGTAGCGACCGGGCCGGGTGCCGGCGACGGCCGCCGCCCCATGCTCGTGGTCGTCTCGGATGGTCGGGCCACCGCCGGGCCGGGCGGGGTGGAGCCCCTGGAGGCAGCCCGTGTGGCCGCAGCGCGGGTGCGGGCGGCGGGGGTGCCGGCGGTGGTGGTCGACGTGGAGGACGGACCGGTCCGCCTCGGCCTGGCCCTGGACCTCGCCGAGGCGATGGGGGCGGTCCACCTGGGGATGGCGGAGCTGACCGGAGCGTCGCTCGCCGCGGGGATCCGAGTGGTCGCCGGCGGGGCGCGGCGCTGAAGGCTCAGCTGCGACCGGCGAGGCCGTTGCGCCCGATCACCTCTTTGTACCAGCGGGCGCTGGCCTTGGGGACCCGCTCTCCCGTCGGGTAGTCGACGTAGACCAGCCCGAAGCGCTTGGAGTACCCGTAGGACCACTCGAAGTTGTCCATCAGGCTCCAGGCGAAGTAGCCCCGCAGGTCGGCGCCGGCGTCGATCGCCGCCCGGGCGGCCCGCAGGTGCGCATCGAGGTAGTCGATCCGCTCGGTGTCGACCACCTCGCCGTCGCAGTTGCGGTAGTCCTCGCAGGCCGCCCCGTTCTCGGTCACGTAAAGCGGCACCGGCACCTCTGCGCCGAGGCGGGTGAGCAGTTCCTGCAGGCCGCTCGAGTCGATCTCCCAGCCCATGGCGGTGGTCGGCGCCCCGAGCCGCGAGAGCATCGTCGCGCGGTAGGCGTCGCCGAAGGTCCCTGGCTCGGGGGCGAGACCGACAAGCCCCTCGGCGGCCGAGGCGAGGGCCCGCTCGGGCGCTGCGACGGTCGCCGGCGAGTAGTAGTTGACGCCGAGGAAGTCGATCGGTGCGGCGATGGCCGCCGCGTCACCCTCGGAGATCACCGACAGGCCCGGGCGCCAGTCGCCCATCCACTCGACCATGTCGTCCGGGTAGTGCCCGGCGAAGAGCGGGTCCAAGAAGATCCGGTTGTGGTTGCCGTCGATGCGCCGCGCTGCGGCCAGGTCGTCGGGGTGGTCGCTCGCGGCGCGCACCGCGCCGAGGTTCAAGGTGATGCCGACCGGGGCGTTGCCCGGCCCGCTGCGCAGGGCGGCGACGGCCCGTGCGTGGGCGAGCAGCAGGTGGTGGTGGGCGGCGAGCGCCTCACCCATGTCGGTCCGCCCAGGGGCGTGGACGCCGATGGCGTAGCCGAGCCAGGCGGAGCACCACGGCTCGTTCAAGGTGATCCACATCCCCATGCCCTCGCCGAGGGCTTCGACCACCGCTGCGGTGTAGTCGCCGAACGCCTCGGCGGTGTCGCGCTGGAGCCAGCCGCCGGCCTGGCCGAGCGTGTCGGGCAGGTCCCAGTGGTAGAGCGTGGCGACCGGGAGGATGTCGCGCGCCCGGAGGCCGTCGACCAGCCGGCGGTAGAAGTCGAGGCCGGCCTGGTTCACCGCACCCCGCCCCTCGGGGAGGACCCTCGGCCAGGCGATCGAGAAGCGGTAGGCGCGCAAGCCGAGCTCGGACATCAGCTCGAGGTCGGCCTCCATGCGGTGGTAATGGTCACAGGCGACGTCGCCGGTGTCGCCGTGGAGCACCCGGCCCGGTTCCCGGCAGAAGCGGTCCCAGATCGACTGCCCCCTCCCGTCCTCGTGGGCTGCGCCCTCGACCTGGAACGACGCGGTGGCCGTCCCCCAGAGGAACCCGTCGGGGAAGCTGATTGGCTCTTGCTCGGTCATCTCGTCGTCTGCTCCTGGCGCTGGATCTGGTTGGGGATGGGGATCGTCGGGGACGGGTGGGGCGAACAAAGCGGCGGCCCGCCGCCTCCTCGAACGGGGAAGCGACGGGCCGCCGGTCGGTTCAGGGGATCAGTGGACGGGCCTCAGGTGCAAGGCCACCACCTCCATTGCGGGGCTGGTCGGCTGGCCGATGTCGTAGGGGTTGCTCGGGCTCGGCCAGTTGGTGAAGTGCGTGGTGTTGTACTCGTCGAAGGCGGCTCCGTAGACGACCGGGATGACCGGTAGCTGCGTGGCGACGAGCTTCTCCAGGCCGCCGATGGCGGCCACCTGGGCCTTCAGGCTGTCGGTGGCGGCGAAGGCCTTGAGGTCCGCCTCGGCGGCTGCGCTCCTGAAGCGCTCGAAGTCACCCGAGGCCGACTTGCCGACCGGCGCTGTGGTGGAGTCGTCGAGCCACCCCTGGAACATCTGGTAGGGGGTCGGGCCCTGGTTGGAGTAGCGCAGGGTCATCTGGAAGTTGCCGAGGGCTACGTCGCTGGTCCACGCCCCCACCGACAACCCGTTGAAGCTGGCGTCGATGCCCGCCTTCTTCAGCTCGGCGACCATGATCTGGTCGTCGGTGGAGTAGTCGGTGTAGGACGAGGGGTCGATGAGGGTGATCGACAGGGTCTTGCCACCCTTCTGGAAGAAGCCGTTGGAACCCTTCTTCCAGCCGGCGGCCTCGAGGATCTTCTCGGCCTTGGCCGGGTCGGCCGAGGTCGAGATCGTGTACTTCGACCCGCCTGCGGCGAGGTAGGCCTTCTGGGTGGGGAGCACCAGGCCGCTCGCGTTGGTTGCCGGCGGCTCGAGGCCGTCCTCGCCGTCGGCGCTGATCGTCTTGCGGTCGATGGCCGCGCTGACGGCCTGGCGCACGGCGAGCTGGTTGGTGGGGAACTCGTCGAGGTTGGGCTGCAACGTGACGGTGTTGATGCCCGGGAACCAGGACTTGTGGGTACGCGGGTCCCTGGCGGTGTAGACCTGCGAGAGGTCGCTCACGAAGTTCCCGGCCCAGTCGAGAGTGCCGTTCTCCAAGTTGAGGTTGGCACTGGTGTTGGAGTCGTAGGCGGGGACGTAGATCGTCTCGACCTTGGGCTTCCCGCCCCAGTACCTGGGGTTGGCGGTGAGGGTGATACCGGTGGAGGCGAACTTGCTCACCGTCCACCCGCCGGTACCGATCGGGTTCGCGTCGGCGAAGGTCGCCGGGTCCTTCACCGAGGCCCACTGGGCCTTCGGCACGATGTAGGTCTCGCCGGCGATGGCGTAGAGGTTGGTGTACTGCGCCGTCGGGAAGTCGAGCACCACGGTGGAGGCGTTGGGGGCGAGCACCTTGGAGATGGTGAGGCCGCCCGAGTTGATCGAGGGGTTGTCCTTGATCAGGTTGTAGGTGAAGGCGACGTCGGCGCTCGTGAAGGGTGTGCCGTTGGACCACTTGACCCCCTGGCGGAGGTGGAAGGTGAGGGTCCGTCCGCCGTTGGACCACGAGTAGCTCTTGGCCAGCCAGTCGTAGATCGTGCCCGGCTTGACGATGTCGAACTGCAGCAGCGGCTCGTAGACGAGCGAGGCGATGTCGAGCTCGTTGATCGCACTGGTCGGGTCGAACGGGTTGAACGTCTTGGTCACCGGCCCGGGCGGGTTCCCCTCGACGGTCAGCGCGACCGCCGAAGCCGACGAGCCCGGGTGAGTGCTCACCGCGGCCGAGGGGGTGGGGCTCGAGGTGGCCGACGACGCGCTGCTACCGCAGGCGGCGAGGAGCAGGGCGGCTGCGGCAGCGCCGGCAACGCCTGCGATCCGGGTCCGGGATCGGGCGTGGCGCTCGGATGCCCTCCGGGCGGCACGCGACGGTGAAGATGCCTTCATTGGGTTGGTCTCCTCCTGCTTTGGGTTCCCGTTCGGGTTCGCCGAACCGGGATGGTTTGGTTGTTGGTGTGAATGGTTCTCGGAGCGGGATCTTCGAGGTCCTCGCTCCCTTGCCGGCGCAGCGCCCGAGTTGTCACCTCCTCGGGCAGGGGCTCCGGCACGTCTGGCTCCTGCCCGCTACGTCCCGGTCCTGGCCACCACCACGTCCTCGGCGGCGACCACTGGAGCCGGTCCGGGTGCCGGGCCGACCGGCACTCCTGGCACGCCGACGTCCGCGGGTGGTGCCGCGACCGGCGCGAGGGTCTGCGCCGAGATCGGCGGGGCTCGGAGGTAGGCAGCCGGCTCCGTCTGGAGGATGTTGCCGAGCGGGGCACCTCCGGCCCGCTCGGCGAGCTGCCGGTCGGCGGCCAGGCGGGCGACGACGAGGGCACCGAGGAGCTCGGCACGGTCACCGAGGGTGCCGGCAACCACGTCGACTGCCGCCGCAGGGCGGGTGGCGTGGCGGCGGACCACTTCTCGGATCGGCTCGAGCACTACCTCTCCAGCTCCGGCGAGGTCGCCGCCGAAGACGACCCTCTGCGGGGCCAGCAGGTTGCAGACGTTGGCTATGGCGAAGCCGACGGTCCGCCCGGCGTCGGCGATCGCCCTCTGGGCGCGGGGGTCTCCCTCTACTGCGAGGCCAACCGCTCCCTTCAGGGTGAGGGTCGGCCCGAAGAGCGGGGCGAGCAGCGACAGCACGGAGCGGCCGCCGGCGACGGTCTCGAGGCAGCCGCGGTTGCCGCAGACGCAGATGTGCCCACCCTCGCCGACGCTGATGTGCCCGATCTCACCGGCCGTTCCGGCGAAGCCCCGGTAGAGCTCGCCGCCGAGCACCAGGCCGGCACCGATGCCAGTCGAGAGCTTGACGTAGAGGAAGTCGTCGCAACCCCTGGCCGCTCCCCAGCGGCGCTCGGCGAGGGCTCCGAGGTTGGCGTCGTTCTCGACGAAGGTCGGCACGCCGAGCACCGATCCGATCGCCTCTGCGGCGGGAACGCCGACCCATCCGGGAAGGATCGAGCTCGAGCCCACCTCGCCGGTGGCAGGGTCGATCGGGGCCGGCAAGCCGAGCCCGACGCTCGCGATCACCCCTGGGTCCGTTCCCGCTCTGGCGTGTAGCTCGGATACCAGGCGCCCGACGATGACCGCATCGTCGTCCCAGGCATGCCCGTCGGGCAGGCGCTCGAAGGTCTCCGCGACCACCAGCTCTGCCGGGTCGGCCAGTGCCACCCGGACGTGGCGGTGACCGAAGTCGACCCCGAGCACCAGGGTCGCTCTTCGTGTGAGGGTGACCTCCTTCACGCGCCTGCCGCCGCGAAGCGCCGGGCGCAGCGTGACCTCCATGTCGGCCAGCAGGTCGCGGACCACGTTGAGGACCGTCGTCCGGGACAAGCCGGTGCCCGTGGCCAGCTCCCCCTGGGTCAGGGGACCGGCCTGGCCGAGCAGTGCGACCACCCGCAACCGGTTCGCAGCGCGAAGAGCCGATGGGGAGCCGACCCCGCGGGCAGAGGTCTCATCGGGCGCAGGGCCCGACTGCGCGGCGCCATCCGAAGGGCCCGCTGCTCTCCCCGTCTCCACGGTCGCAGTCTGCGCCGCCGGCGGGCCGATGTCAAGACTTGTGACTTCCACTGATGCCCAGCTTGCCACGAAGATGGCTCCGGGTGGGCGCGATCGGCTCCTTCGGCGGGTCCACCAGGGTCCGCGCAGCGCCCATAGCGGCCGCTTTGCCTTGTCACTGCTGGCATCAGGAGCACCGACCGGCCCCGCCTCGTTGCGGACGGGCGCTCGGGCCCTCCGGGCGGCGGGCCCGACCACGATGTCACTTCTTTGCACGACTGCTTGACCAACACCGTAGCTGGCGGTAGTGTCAGGAGCAGCAGAAGCGGTCCTCTGCTAGCTCTCCGCAGATCCAGGGGGTTGCTGGTGCGTTTCCTTGCTCGGCGAATCGGCTTCTACGCCGTGGCCGTCCTCGTCGCAGTGACGATCAACTTCTTCATCCCCCGCCTGATGCCCGGCAACCCGGTGGAGATCCTCATCTCACGCTTCCCCGGGACGCTCACGCCCAAGGCGACCGCAGCCCTCGACCTGCAGTTCGGGATCCACACCCACCAGTCGCTGGTCGGCCAGTACTTCTCCTACCTCGGTACCCTCCTCCACGGCAACCTCGGACAGTCGATCACCTACTACCCCTCCTCGGTGGCCTCGGTGATCGCCTCCTCGCTGCCTTGGACGCTGGTCCTGATTGGGGTCAGCACGGTGATCGCCTTCGTCCTCGGCACCTTGGTCGGGATCCTCGTCGCCTGGCGCCGGGGCGGTTGGCTCGACTGGTTGCTGCCGGCCACGACCTTCTTCTCTGCGGTGCCCTACTTCTGGCTCGCGCTGATCGCGATCACCCTCTTCTCGTTGAACCTGCACCTCCTGCCGGTGTCGGGTGGCTACTCCTCCTCGACCACGGTCGGCTTCAACGGGCCTTTCCTGGCCAGCGCCTTGGAGCATGCCCTGCTCCCGGCGCTCACCATCGTGGTGAGCTCGGTCGCCGGCTGGATACTCGGGATGCGCAACATGATGATCACCACCATGGCCGAGGACTACGTGCTCACTGCACAGGCCAAGGGTCTGAGCGACCGGCGGGTGGTCCTCGCCTATGCAGCCCGGAACGCGATCCTGCCGAGCGTGTCGAACTTCAGCCTCGCCCTCGGCTTCGTCGTGACCGGCTCGATCGTCCTCGAGATCGTGTTCTCCTACCCCGGCATCGGCTACGTGCTGTTCAACGCCGTGACCAACGAGGACTACCCCCTGATGCAGGGCATCTTCCTCGTCATCGCTCTGGCGGTGCTGCTGGCGAACTTCGTCGCCGACCTCGTCTACTTCGCCCTCGACCCCCGCACCCGACAGGGAGGATAGGTGGCAACCCGCATCGACCACGATCGGGCTCCGGCCCCGGCCGGCCCGGGAGCACTCGCCGACGTCGAAGTCACCTCGGAGACCCCTCCAGGCCCCCCTCCGGCTCCGCCCACCCGGCCGGCAGGGCGATGGCGGGGCCGGGGTGGCCAGCGGGCCCATCTCTCGGGCAAGGCGAAGCTCGGGCTCGGGATCATCGCCTTCTTCTTGCTCCTGGCGGTGTTCGGCCCGCTGCTCGCTCCCATGAACCCCTCGGCAGTCGGCGCCAAGCCCCTCCAGGGCCCGTCCCTGGCGCACCTGCTCGGCACCACCCAGACCGGCCAGGACGTCCTGTCGCAACTGCTCGTCGGCGCGCGGAGCACAGTGTTCGTCGGGCTCCTCGCCGGACTGGTGGCTACCGCCCTCTCGGTGGGGGTGGGGGTGAGCGCCGGCTTTCTCGGGGGCGCCTCCGACGAGGGCTTGTCGCTGTTGTCCAATGTCTTCCTCGTCCTCCCGGCCCTGCCGCTACTGATCGTCGTCCTCTCCGAGCTGCGCTCGAGCAGCGACGTGGTGGTGGCGCTGGTGATCGCGCTGACCGGTTGGCCTTGGGGTGCGAGGGTCCTCCGTGCCCAGACACTGTCGTTGCGACGGAGGGACTTCGTCCTGGCGGCCCGGGAGTCGGGTGAGTCCACCTGGAGGATCGTCGTCGCAGAGATCCTGCCGAACGAGGTCGCGGTGATCGCTGCAAGCCTCGTGGGAACGGTCATCTTCGCCATCATCACCACCGTCACGCTCGCGTTCCTCGGACTGCTCGACCCCTCCAGGTGGAGCTGGGGGACGATGCTCTACTGGGCCCAGAGCGACGAGGCCTTGAGCGCTGGCGCGTGGTGGTGGTTCGTGCCGCCCGGGCTGTGCGTCGCGGTGCTCGGCATGGGCCTCGCCCTCACCAACTTCGCCATCGACGAGTACTCCAACCCCCGCCTTCGGGAGGGAGACCAAGCAGTGCGCTCCCGCCGATCCCGCCGCCCGCGCCTCACCGACCCGACCCCCTACCGGCCGGAGCTCGCCACCAGAGCCGCCGCCACCAACGGCGCCGCAACCAACGGCTCCGGCGCCGGAGCCGCCGGCGCCGGAGCGCTATGAGCCGGCGCCTGGCACCTGCCGGCTCGAGGGGTGCTGGCCGGTCCAGCGCACCGAGGGAGGCCCCCGCGGCGCAGACAGCCGCGGTCGCAGCGGGCGGGGCCCCCGCCGGTCCGGTGCTGGAGATCGAGAACCTCTCGGTCCGCTACGGCGAGGGGCAGGGCGCGGTGCGGGCCGTCGAGGGGGTCTCGTTGACCCTGGAGCGCGGCGAGATCCTCGGTCTGGCCGGGGAGAGCGGATCGGGCAAGTCGACGCCCGCCTACGGGACCCGCCGCCTCCTGCGTGCCCCGGCGGTCATCACCTCCTGTTCTGTCGTCTACCTGGGAC
>JAKARG010000385.1 GCA_021819345.1 Actinomycetes bacterium
TACTCCTGCGCTGGCCATGGCCGCGATGGGGATGCCGGCGAAGATCGGGATGGCAAAGAGGTTGTGCAGCCTCCCGGCCAGCGTCGTCGCCCTGGCGCCCGAGTCGGTGTGATCCAGGCTCGCCCCGCCGGAAGTTGCGGGCGGGAAGCCGCCCACGGGGTTGGTGACGAACATGCCCGAGCCGATCAGGCCCATGCCGACTCCGGCGACGAGCGCGGGGACGGCGCGTGGTCCGACACGTCGGCTGGCGGAGCGACGCAGGCCTCCTGCAGCGCAGGAGTACAGAAGGCCCGGGACGATGAAGTTGAGGCGCTGCAACCATCCGTGACGGCCGATCGCGAGGGAGCTCACTGGCAGGCGTTGCCAGTCGTACCCGGCGCGGGTCGCTCCGATAGCCGTGAAGCCGCTCGCGAACAACGGTCCGGCGATGGCGCCGCACAGCAGCCGGGTGGTGTTGTCCTGCGGTGGACGTGCGGCTTTGGGCACGAGGCGAAGGCTACCGACGTGAAGAGGACCTGCCGTACGGCCGGAGACAACCTTCGGGCCATAAACCCGAAGGTCGCAGGTTCAAATCCTGCCCCCGCCACGAAGAGGTCTTCACGTTTCACGTGGGGCCTCTTCACGTTTCAACCTCTCGTCATGGTGCCAGGGGGCTGTGACACCACCTTGACGTGGCGTCGGGGCCCGCCGCAGGGCCGTCTCGACCGGTCGGCCCCGCCCGTGGGCGCGTCGAAAGAGCCCCCGGACGTTTCCGCGGAAACGTCGGTGACTACGGCGGCGTGCTGGTCGCGCCGGCGAGCTGGGCCAAGGTGGTCCGCCGTCGGCGGCGAGTCCGTGGTGGGAGGCCCGTGGTCGCCCTGTGCTCGTTGTCGGCCTGCCGTGCCTCGAAGGCGTCGGTGATGGCCAGGTTGCGGACGGCGATGGCCGCGGCGAGGAACAGCGTCGGTCCGACGAGACCCATCAGTCGGCACCAGCCTTTTCCGATGTCGATGGTGGCCGGGTCCTTCACCCGGGCGTTCGAGCGCTCGACGGCCGAGCGCCGGGCATAGGAGCGACGCCAGGCGGGTCCGGGATAGTCGTGCTTCTGGGCCGTCTTGGCGTTGACACTGGGCGGGACGGTGATCGTGAGCTGGGTGCAGCAGGTGGGCGGGTGCTTTGGGGGTGAGATGATCTCGGGACGGGTGTAGTCGAGGGCCATCGAGGACTCCCGCAGCGGGCAACGGACCTTGCCCATGAGGGCCGGGCAGCCGACCCGGTGATAGCCGTCGGCGTCGTCTGCGCTCGTGCGCCCGAGCTTGTAGCGGGCGAGCTCGGTGGCCCGGCCGTCGTGGGCGCTCACCTCCTCGGCGTTGGCGCCGCGTGCGAGCGGGGAGAGCTCGAACAGCTTCGTTGGGGTCCCCGGGCAGTAGAGGTTGCCGTTGTGGCAGATCGCACCGTGATGGGTGCCCTGGGGGCCCCGGTCCTGGGGATGGAGGTCCATCACGAGCTTCGCCCCGGCAGCTCGGAGCGGCAGGGCGAAGTGCTCTGGGACCCGGTGGGCATAGCCCGAGTCGCAGAGCACGTCGCCGAGCCCGAGCCTCCCGTCTGCTGCTGCCTGGACGAGGGACGTGACGACGACGGGGACCGGGTCGTTGGAACAGGCGCTGAGGGTCATCTGGCGGACGAGCTCTGGGACCTCGGGGCCGTCCTCGTCCCTCACCATCGTGGCCAAGGACAGGTAGTGGCCGAAGAACAGTGCGGCCTTCTCACCCGGCCCGCCGCCACGCCGGTGTCCCCAGGCGGCTTCGGGATCGGCCGAGATGCCGTCGTGTCCCGGCGGGTGGGCGAAGGACTCCACGTCGGTCCAGTCGACCGCCAGCGAGGTGGACCCCTCCCTCTGTCTCGCAGGCACGCCCGCCTCGATGAGCGCGTCGACGAAGCCCTGGAGTACCTCGGAGGCGAGCCCGTCGGGCTCGTCCTTTCGAAGTGCCGTCTCGACCAACGCGTTCAGGTACTCCACCTGGCGGTAGGTGAGGACATGGGGGCTGCTGCGCCAGTCGACGGTGACCCCGAGACGCAGGCGGTCTTCCTCGCCGAGCGAGACGAGCGCGGCGTGCACCCTGGAGAGGTGTGCTGGACGGTGGTCGGCCACGGTGAGGAGCATCCCCACCACGAAGGTGCGCAGCGGGCACTGGCGGGCTCTCACCCCGATCGGGAGGGCTGCGGCGATGCGGGTGATCTGTTCCGCTATCGCCGGGGTGTCGACGAGTGCCTCTGCCCGGGCGAGGTCGACGCCCATCAGGGCCTGATCCCCGAGAGCAGGGCGACGGTGTGCGCTTCGTCTGGCCGTGGCAGGAGAGCCACGAGGTCCCCCAGGCGCTGGGAACAGGCGATGCCGGCCGCGTCCATGAACGCCCGGAGCCCGATGGCACCGGCCACCTCGCACAGCCAGGTGGCCCGCAGCCGGGCGATCTCGATGCGGGGGAGGTCCGTCCCGCCGGCCAGCGAGGAGGTGAGCGGGGTGGTCACGTTACGCCGGGCCGGTGATGTCCCCCCGATCACCAGGCGATCTCCGACGAAGCCTTTGGCTGCCAGGAGCCGATCGTGGTAGCGAGAGAGCACCGGCACCACCCGGGGTCTTGGGCCCGCGCGCACCACGACCACAACGCCACCAGCCCGGGCGACGACGTCGATGCCGCAGACGGCCCTGAGGTCGGCTCCCACGAGCCCCGCCCCTGCACCGAGACAGACGAGGGCCGAGGCGTGCATGCGCCGGGACTCGGTCGGCTGGGCGTCCGCCAGGGAGAGGTAGGCGGCGATCTCGGCACCCGTGTAAGGGGGCTTCGCCTGTTCGCGACCGAGCCACACCGGCGCCGGCCCACACGCCTGCGCCCGGGCGATGGCCCGCAGGTTGGTGCGCACGGTCCGGCGCGTCGGTAACGACATCGTGGTCACCCCCGGCGCACAGCAGCGCTCGATCACCGAGGGATGCAGCGCCACCCCGGGATCGAGCGCCACCCCGATCGACTCGCAGAACGCCCCGAGCCGGGACGCGGCGAACAAGAACGCCTTGGCCCGGTTCACGGTGTCGGGTGCGGCGGCAGCCGTCACCTGCTTGGCGAAGGCGCCAGCCTCGAGCGACACGAGACGCGGCGTGTACCCCTCGATGGCGGCGACCACCTGTGCAGAGAGCACACCGTATCTATACTGGGTGCAACTCCTCCGATGGGGGATGGTCGTGCAAAGGTGGGAGCGTGCTGGTCACCGACAAGCAGGTCCGAGAACGAGCCCGCATCGCCGAGGCACTCGGGGAGATGGGCTTCGTCCTCCCCGGCAGCCTCACCGAACGCCGCTTCTCGTGCACTCACGCCGGCTGCCACTGCCACGCGGACCCGCCGGCGCTGCACGGTCCCTACGCACAGTGGAGCCGAAAGGTCGCCGGCAAGACCGTGAGCCGCACCCTCAGCCCCGACCAGGTCGCCGACTACCAGGAGTGGTTCGCCAACGAGCGCCGCCTGCGAGACCTCGTGCACGAGCTCGAGCGTCTCAGCCTGTCGGTCATCGAAGCCGATCCCCGTACTCCCCGGCGGCGCTGAGCCTCAGGGTGTGGTCGGTGGGCGCTTATCCCGTGGGTGAACCGCCGATCACGACGCGAACGACCTGGTCAACCCCAAACGTGAAGACCTCACGAACGAGGTC
>JAKARG010000386.1 GCA_021819345.1 Actinomycetes bacterium
GGAGGAGGTGGTCCACGCCGCCAAGCTCGAGGTGCTCGACGGGCCGCTCGCCTCGGACCTGAGCCGTCTCGTCACCCGGCTGGCGGCGGTCTGCGAGCGCCACCGCCGCCACCGGGACCACACCCGGCGCGACCTGCGCGACGCGCTCGCCGAGGTCGCCGCCTGCATGAGCGTCTACCGCACCTACGTAGCAGCCGAGCCCGGTGGCAGGGCCGAGGGAGGGCCGGAGAAGGCCGACGCCGGCGGGGCTGCCGGGGAGGAGGAGCAAGGGGAGTCGGGGGAGGGTAGCGGCGAAGGGGTCCGTCTGGTCGCCTCGGCGACCGACGAGTCGGTGCTCGAGGCCGCGGTGAGGGCCGCGGGGGTGCGCCGTGCCGACCTCGCCCCCGACCTGCTCGCCTTGATCCTCGACGTCCTGCTCGGGAGGCTGGCCGGGGAGGCCGAGGCCGAGGTGGCCCTGCGGTTCCAGCAGCTCACCGGACCGGTGATGGCGAAGGCTGTCGAGGACACGGCGTTCTACCGCTGGATGCCGCTCGTCGGACGCAACGAGGTCGGGGGCGACCCGGGCCGCCTCGACGACTCCGCCGAGCGCTTCCACCGTTGGGCGGCCGAAGCCCTGCGCTCCCATCCCCTCGGACTGCTCGCCCTGTCGACCCACGACACCAAGCGGAGCGAGGACGTGCGGGCCCGGCTGTCGGTGCTGGCCGAGATGCCCGAGGAGTGGTCCGCCGCCGTCGAGCGCTGGTGGTCTGTCTGGTCGGACGCCGGCGAAGGGCGCAGCGCCGTCCCGCCCGACCGCAACACTGCCTGGCTGATCGCCCAGAGCATCGTCGGGGCCTGGCCGATAGACGGGGACCGGCTCGCCGCCTACGTGGGCAAGGCCACCCGGGAGGCCAAGCAGCACACCTCCTGGACCCAGCCGGACCCGGTCTACGACGAGGCGGTGGCGACCTTCGCCCGGGCGGCGGTGGCCGAAGGCCCGCCCCTCGACGTGCTCATGGGGGTCGTGAGGGTCGTCACCCGTCCCGGGCGGGCGGTCGCCCTGTCCCAGAAGCTGCTCACCCTGGTCGGCCCGGGGGTTCCCGACTCCTACCAGGGCAGCGAGCTGTGGGACCTGTCGCTGGTCGATCCCGACAACCGCCGCCCCGTGGACTACGAGCTGCGGCGCAGGCTGCTTGCCTCGCTCCGCCCCGAGACCTCGGGCAGCTCCGGCACGTCACGCCCCTCCGGCCAGCCGGCTGCGAATGGCGCCGGCACCGGTGAGCAACCGGGGGAGGACGCCGGTCGGCGCCGGGCGATCGAGGCGTGGGCGGCGGGCGACGAGGTCGGCTTGGTCAAGCTCTGGGTGACCCACCAGGCGCTAACCCTCCGTGCCGAGCGTCCCGGGTGGTTTGCCGGGGGGGACGACGGCGCCTGGGAACCGGTCGGCGCCGAGGGGCCGGCCGCCGAGCATCTGCTCGCAGTCCGCCGCGGTGGGGCGGTGGCGCTCGTCACCCGCTGGCCACTGCTGCTCGAGCGCTCCGGCGGCTGGCGGGACACGGTGGTGCGCCTCCCGCCGGGCCGGTACCTCGACCGCCTGGGGGGCGGGACCTGGGAGTCCTCGGTGCCCGTCGCGAGCCTTCTCGCCCGCCTGCCAGTCGCGCTGCTCGTCGCCGACCCGCCCGGGGGGCCCCGATGAGCGGGACGGGTCCGGCGCTCCCCGGCGCTGTCGCTGCACCCGGGGGCTCCGCTCCGCAGCGCCGGTCCGGCTCGGGTGACCCCCTGGATGCGACGTGGTCGGCGTGCCTGCCCGGTCCCGAAGGGGTGCTGCGGGTGTGGGCGCCGGGATCGGAACGGGTCGAGGCCGTCTTGGATGGCGGGACCCGGGAGATGGAGCGGGCCGGGGGAGGGTGGTGGCGCCTCGGGGTCCCGGGAGCCGGGCACGGGACCCGGTACCGCTTCTCCCTCGACGGGGGACCACCCCGGGCCGATCCGCGCTCGGGCTGGCAGCCGGAGGGGATCGAAGGGCCCTCGGCCCTGGTCGACCACGGCCGCTTCGAGTGGCACGACCGGTCCTGGACCGGCGGGCACCTCGCCTCCTCGGTGCTCTACGAGCTGCACGTCGGGACCTTCGGTGAGGACGGGACCTTCGACGGGGCGATCGACCACCTCGACGAGCTGGTGGAGCTCGGCGTCGACGCGATCGAGCTGCTCCCCGTCGCCGAGGCGAGCGGGTCGCGTGGCTGGGGCTACGACGGGGTGCTCCTCTTCGCTCCGCACCACGCCTACGGGGGGCCGGAGGGGCTGAAGCGGCTGGTCGACGCCTGCCACCTGCGGGGGCTCGCGGTGGTGCTCGACGTCGTCTACAACCACCTCGGTCCCGCCGGCAACTACCTGTCCGAGTACGGCCCGTACTTCACGGACCGCTACCACACCCCCTGGGGCGCGGCGGTCAACTTCGACGGGCCCGGGAGCGACGAGGTCCGCCGGTTCGTCACCGACAACGCCCGGCAGTGGTTCTACGCCTATCACCTGGACGGCCTCCGCCTCGACGCAGTGCACGCCATCCACGACAGCGGGGCGTTGCACGTCCTGGAGGAGCTGGCCGGCGTCGGCACCGAGGTGACCGACGCCACCGGTCGGCGCCGGTGGGTGATCGCCGAGAGCGACCTCAACGACCCGCGCCTCGTGCGTTCCCCCGAAGCCGGCGGCTACGGCCTCGATGCGGCCTGGTCCGACGACTTCCACCACGCCCTGCACTCGGTGCTCACCGGGGAACGGGCTGGGTACTACGAGGACTTCGGCTCGATCGGGCAGCTGGCCAAGGCTCTCGGTGAGGTGTACGTCTTCGGCCGCGACTGGTCCGCCCTGCGGGGCCGCCACCACGGTCGCCCGGTCGGGGACCTCCCGAGGACCCGTTTCCTCGGGTACCTGCAGAACCACGACCAGATCGGCAACCGGGCTCTCGGGGAGCGCTCGTCGGCTCTCATGTCCCCGGGGCGCCTGGCGGTGGCCGCCGCGCTCGTGGTGCTCTCGCCGTTCGTGCCGATGCTGTTCCAGGGTGAGGAGTGGGGAGCGTCGACCCCCTGGCAGTACTTCACCGACCACCAGGACCCCGCCCTCGGCCGGGCGGTGAGCGACGGCCGGCGCAGGGAGTTCGCCGCCTTCGGCTGGGACCCGGCGGCGGTGCCCGACCCGCAGGACCCGGCGACCTTCGCCCGCTCCAAGCTCGACTGGTCCGAACGGACCCGCTCGCCTCATCGCGAGGTGCTTGCTTGGCACCGGGAGCTCCTGGGGCTGCGACGCGCGTACCAGCAGCTGCGCTCGGGCGACCCGAGCCGGGTGTCGGTCGAGTGGTCGGAGGAGGGGCGCTGGCTGGTGCTCTGGCGGGGATCGATCGCAGTGGCGGCCAACCTCGCCGGCGAGCGCCAGGCGCTCCCGGTCGATGGCGCCGAGGTCCTCCTCCTCGGCTCGGACCCCGCGGGCACCGGGCTCGAGGGAGGGTCGGTCAGCTTGCCTGCGGACGCAGTGGCGGTGGTGGGGCCGGCCGCCGGCGCCGCCGGACGGGGCGTGCCGAGGGCAGGGGGACCGAGCTGCTAGCCTCCCGAGCTTCGAGGGCGTATAGCTCAGTCGGTTAGAGCGCATGCATGACGCGCATGAGGTCGGGGGTTCGATTCCCACTACGCCCACCATTT
>JAKARG010000387.1 GCA_021819345.1 Actinomycetes bacterium
GTGCCCGGGCGAGCCCGATCCGCTGGCGCTGGCCGCCGGAGAACTCGTGCGGGTAGCGCTCGGTGGAGCTCGCCGGCAGGCCGACCTCGGCGAGCAGGTCGGCGATGATCTTGTCCTGCTCGGCGTGGCTGCCGACGCCTTGGATGAGCAGCGGCTCGCGCAGGATCGAGCCGACCCGCATCCTCGGGTCGAGCGAGGAGTAGGGGTCCTGGAACATCATCTGGAGGTCCTTGCGCTGCTTGCGCAGCTCCCTGCTGCCGGCGCCGAAGACGTCCCGGCCCTCGAGGACCACCTTGCCGGCGTTGGGCACCTCCAGGCCGACGATGACCTTGCCGAGGGTGGTCTTGCCGCACCCCGACTCGCCGACCAGCCCGTAGATCTCGCCGCGGCCCACCCGCAGCTCGACGTCCGAGACCGCCTTCACCGAGCCGACCTTGCGCTGGAGGATCGACCCGGCGGTGACCGGGTACTCCTTGACCACGTGGTCGACCTCCAGCAGGTCTTCTCCGGCCAGGTCGGACCCGATCCCCGCCTCGCCGCCTGCGTCGAGCACGACGGGGCCGGCGACGGGGTGCCAGCAGGCGAAGGCGTGCCCGCCCGGGGCCTTCCCGTTGCCGTTGGTGGAGGACCCCGTCGCGGACTCGACGAGCACCGGTTCCTCGGTGCGGCAGCGGGAGTCGGCGTTGGTGCAGCGCGGCGCGTAGCGGCACCCCGGCGGCGGGCTGGTCAGGTCGGGGGGCAGGCCGGGGATGCTGAAGAGCCGACGGCGGTTGTCCTGGTCGAGGCGGGGGATCGAGGCGAGCAGGCCCTGGGTGTAGGGGTGGTGCATGGAGGCGAACAGCTCGTCGGTATCGGCGCTCTCGACGATCCGCCCGGCGTACATCACGTTCACCCGGTCGGCACGCCCGGCGACCACCCCCATGTCGTGGGTCACGAGCATCACCGCCATCCCGAGCTGGCGCTTCAGGTCGTCGAGCAGGGCGAGGATCTGCGCCTGGATGGTCACGTCGAGGGCGGTGGTCGGCTCGTCGGCGATGAGCACCTTCGGCTCGCAGGACAAGGCGATGGCGATCATCACCCGCTGGCGGAGCCCTCCGGAGAGCTGGTGGGGGAAGTCGCCGAGGCGTTCGCTGGGCCGGGGGATCCCGACGAGCGCCAGCACCTCCTCGGCGCGCGTCCGCGCCTCGCGCTTGCTCGCCCCGCGGTGCAGCATCACCGGCTCGGCCACCTGCTCGCCGATCGTCTTGGTCGGGTTGAGCGAGCTGGCCGAGTCCTGGAAGATCATCGCGATCTCGTTGCCCCGGATCGAGCGCAGCTCCCGGCGCGACATGCCGACCAGCTCGCGTCCCTCGAACTTGATCGACCCGCCGACGACGTGGCCGCCGTTGGGGAGCAGGCCCATGATCGACAGGCCGGTCATCGACTTGCCGCAGCCCGACTCGCCGACGATCCCGAGGGTCTCGCCGGCGTCGAGGTGGAAGCTCACGTCGCCGACCGCCTGGACGACGCTCTTGGTGAGCTGGATGTGGGTGGAGAGGTGGGAGACCTCGAGCACCGGTGCCATCGGCGGGGACCGTCTCCTACCGGCGGCGGAGACGCACGTCCATCGCGTCCCGCAGAGCGTCGCCGACGAAGTTGACCGCCATCACGGTCATGATGAGCGCCGCTCCAACCGGGTAGACCTGCCACCAGTAGCCGTCCTGGAGGGCGGTCTCGGCGCCCGAGAGCATGTCCCCCCAGTCGACGTGGGGATAGGTGAGCCCGAAGCCCAAGAAGCCGAGGAAGGCGAGGGCGAGGATCGCGTCGGCCACCTGGAAGGTGATGTTGACGATGATCACCGACAGGGCATTGGGGACCAGGTGGCGCAGGGTGAGGCGGCTCTTGCTCGAGCCCATCACCCGGGCGGCGGAGATGAAGTCCCTGGTCCGCAGGGTGAGGACCTCTCCTCGAACGAGCCGGGAGGGCACCAGCCAGGAGAAGACCCCGAGCACGATGCTCAGGCTGAGCACCGACGCTCCGTAGCGAACCGCGAGGATCAGCACCACGAACAGGAACGGGATCGACAACAACACGTCGACCAAGCGCATCATGATCCCGTCGACGAACCCGCCGGCGAGGCCGGCGACCGCCCCCCAGATGGTCCCGATGATCGTTGCGATCAGGGCTGCGAAGAAGCCGATCTCGAGGGAGATCCGCCCGCCGTACATGATCTCGCCGAGGATGTCGAAGCCGTTGGGATCGGTGCCGAGGGGATGCCCGGGACCCGGAGGCAGGTCGCTGTTGATCGGGTTCGCGTTGAGCACGTTGCCGTGGTAGAGGTACGGCCCGACGAAGGAGAACAGGACCATCGCGACGATGATCACGACCCCGACGACCGCCAGGCGGTTCTCGACGAACGAGCGCAGAGCGAGGCGCCACCCGCTGGCGAGCACGGTGATCTCGCCGCCCTCGGGCACCATCGGGGAGCCCCCGGCGGCTCCCGGGGTGGGCCCGAGGCCGATCTCGGTGAGGGCGAAGTCGTCCTCCGGACGGGTCTGGTGCTGGGGGATGGTCACAGTCGGATCCTCGGGTCGGCCACGGTCAGGGCGACGTCGGCGATCAGGTTGCCGACGACGGTGGCGATCGCCCCGACCAGCACGAGGGCGAGCAGCACCGGGTAGTCGAAGTTCTGCAAGGCGGTGAAGAACAACAGCCCGAGCCCCGGGTAGTTGTAGAGCTCCTCGGTGATGATGTTGCCGGCGAGCAGGGCGGGGATCGACAGGCCGATCAGGGTGACCATCGGCAGGATCGAGTTGCGCAGGAGGTGGCGGAGGTAGACCGAGCGCTCGGACAGGCCCTTCGCCCGGGCCAGGCGGATGTAGTCCTGGGCCAGGTTGTCGAGCGCCGAGGAGCGCATGTAGCGGGAGTAGGCCGCCATGTTGGTCGCCGCCAGGGTGACGATCGGTAAGAACATGGCGTGGATGTTGAGGATCACCGCCACGATCCCGGTCTGCTGGGCCGCCTCCACCGGGAACCACCCGAGGCTCAGGGCGAAGACCTGGATCAGGATGAGCCCGAGGAAGAACGAGGGCATCGAGTAGAGGGTGAAGGAGGCCGCGGTGAGGGTGTAGTCCGAGACCTTGTTGCGCCGGATCGCCTGCCAGATGCCGACGGGCATCGCCACGATGATGGCGAGGAAGAGGCTGGCGAAGGACAGGTAGGCGCTTCGGCCCGCGTTCTCGGCGAACAGCTTGGCGACCGGCTGGTCCTCTTTGTAGGAGTACCCGAGGTTGCCGTGCAGCAGCTGCCAGAAGTAGGACCCGAACTGCACGACCAGTGGCCGGTCGTAGCCGTGCTCCCGGTTCCAGGCGTCGACCGAGGCGATCGACGCGTGCAGGCCGAGCACCGCGCGCCCGGGGGACGGGGCGATGACGTGGAGCATCAGGTACACCACGACGATCACCCCGATGGTGACCAGGATGGCGCTCACGATGCGCTTGAGGATGTAAGTGGTCACAGACGACCGCCTTGGATCGAACCGCGGGTGACTTCGGGGAAAGGAGCGACCCCGACCGGCAGGG
>JAKARG010000388.1 GCA_021819345.1 Actinomycetes bacterium
TTCCGATCTACGGTCCGCCGGCCGGTGGCCCAGCTGCTCCGCGGGGCGTCGAGCCGGGGTCCGGTGGCGCTGGTCGACGGCTCTGGTCGCGTGGTGGCCGAGTCGTCCTCGGTCCGCCCCGGGCTACCCCTGTTGGTCGGAGTCGGCCCGCCGGTGCCGCTCGGGGACTGGCTGGCAGGCTCGCCCGGGGCGGGCCGGCACCCGGCCGAGGCGCCTGGCGGGTCCTCCGGGGCTCTTCACCCCGGTCCAGCCCTCGCCCTGGCGGCGGCGCTCGACGCCGACCACCTCGCTGCGACCGAGGTACGCGTCGGTGCCGACGGCGCGGTCTCGGTGCTGATCGGGGGTGGAGCAACCGACGTGGCCTTCGGTCCGCCCACCGATCTCGTCGCGAAGATCCGGGTGCTGCGCGCCCTGTCGGTCGCCGGCGCCCTGGTCGGCGCCGGCCGGGTCGACCTCACGGTCCCGGAGCGGCCCACGGTGGCCCCCGGAGGAGGAAGCCGCCGAGCCACCGGCGCCGGGTCCCTCGGCGGCCAGAAGTCTCTCGTCGGCTCTGCCGGTCAGGCTAAAGGCTGAACATGAAGTCGAGGCTTTGGGCCGCCGACGGCCTTGATTCCGTCCGGGCGATCCCGGTAACGTCCGCCAGACGGCACGGGACCGGCCCGGGAACCCTGAAGTTGATTGGCAGGGCAAGGGTGCCGGAGCCGAGGGTGCTCCGCCTGGGTTCCCGTCGTCCCGCCCCCGACCATCGGGTCCGGGACCCGAACATACGCTGCTCACCTCGACCGCAGACCGGCTCCGCGCCGGTCTGTTGATGTGCCCGGGAGGCTCCCTTGGCCGGTTCCGCTCAGAACTACATCGCCGTGATCAAAGTCGTCGGCATCGGAGGTGGCGGGGTCAACGCCGTCAACCGGATGATCGACGCCGGCTTGAAGGGCGTGGAGTTCATCGCCGTCAACACCGACGCCCAGGCGCTGCTCATGAGCGACGCCGACGTGAAGCTCGACATCGGACGTCAGCTGACGAGGGGGCTCGGCGCCGGCAGCGACCCCGAGGTCGGGCGCCAGGCAGCCGAGGAGCACCGGGAGGAGATCGAGGAGGTGCTGAAGGGGGCCGACATGGTCTTCATCACTGCCGGCAAGGGAGGCGGCACGGGCACCGGCGGAGCGCCGGTGGTCGCCGAAGTGGCGAAGTCGCTCGGCGCCCTCACCATCGGGGTGGTGACGAGGCCGTTCTCCTTCGAGGGTAGGCGTCGCTCCGAGCAGGCGGAGGCGGGCATCCAGCGCCTGAAGGCCGCGGTCGACACGCTGATCGTCATCCCGAACGACCGCCTGCTCACCGTCTCCAACGACAAGACCTCGATGGTCAACGCCTTCAAGATGGCCGACGAGATCCTCCTCCAAGGGGTCCAGGGCATCACCGACCTCATCACCACGCCCGGTCTGATCAACACCGACTTCGCGGACGTGAAGATGGTGATGAGCAACGCCGGCACCGCGATCATGGGCATCGGCACCGCCTCGGGGGAGAACCGTGCGCTCGCCGCAGCGAAGCTCGCCATCACCTCGCCGCTGCTCGAGGCCTCGATCGAAGGAGCGCGGGGGATCCTGCTCAACATCGCAGGAGGTAGCGACCTCGGACTGTTCGAGGTCAACGAGGCGGCAGAGATCATCCACTCGGTCGCCCACCCCGACGCCAACATCATCTTCGGCCAGGTGATCGACGACGCGATGGGCGACGAGGTGCGGGTCACGGTGATCGCGGCCGGCTTCGACACCGCCTTGGCTCCGCCGCGACGGGGCGGCGCTCTCGGCCTGGAGGGGTCCAGCCCGGACCCCGAGGGTCTCGCGGGGGAGGGCCTCGACGACGACGACTTCGACGTCCCCGACTTCCTCAGGTGAGGCGAGCACCGAGGCGGTGTTGGTCCCTCGGGCGCCACGACGCGGATCCCCGGGTGCGCGGGGGGCTCGTCGCGATAGCGCGAGGAGCGGGGGAGCTGGCCGGACGTAGCCGGTGACGGTCGCAGCGGCCGAGGTGGCCGACGCCTTGGAGCTCGTGCGGGCCCGGATCTCTGCGGTCGGCGACGCCGGGCGGGTGCGGGTCGTGGCAGTGACCAAGGGGTTCGGACCGGACGCGCCGGCTGCGGCGGCTGCAGCGGGGCTCTCGGACCTCGGGGAGAACTACGCCCAGGAGCTGCTCTCCAAGTCCGTCTCGGCGCCCGAGCCGACGCGCTGGCACTTCCTCGGGGCACCCCAGCGCAACAAGATCGCCGCACTTGCACCGGTGGTCCACCTCTGGCAGGCAGTGGACCGGCTGGCCGTCGTCGAGCGCCTCGCCGCAGCGGCCCCCGGTGCTCGGCTGCTGGTCCAGGTGAACTTCACCGGCGGAGCGGGTAGGGCCGGCTGCGCCCCGGCCGAGGCTCCGGCACTGGTCGACGCGGCTCGTTCGGGGGGCCTCGACGTGCTCGGGCTCATGACGGTTGCTCCCGCCGGGGAGCCAGAGGTGGCGAGGCGGGTCTTCGACGACCTCGCCGGGCTCGGGCGTTCGCTCGGGGTGGCGGAGCTGTCGATGGGCATGAGCGACGACTACGAAGCGGCAGTCGCAGCCGGCTCGACCATGGTCCGGCTGGGACGGGCGCTGTTCGGGGCGCGACCCGGCGGCGCCCGGCGACGGGGATAGGCTCTGGAGCGGAGGTTGGGATGGCAAGCGGATTCATGCGGAAGACGATGATCTTCCTCGGCCTCGACGACGACGAGATCGACGACTACGACCCGACTTACGAGCCCGAGGTCTCCGTCGGGTCCCAGCTCGGGTCGAAGCGCTACCCGCTCGAGGCGAGCGAGCCGGTCTCGATCGTCGAGCAGCCGCGGGGGATCCGCCCGGTGATGCGTGACCCGGTCCAGGACCCGAGCGGCCCGATGAGCGTTCCGAGGCCGCGTCCGGTGGTCGCAGTGCCCGGTGCCAAGGTCCACATGGTCACCCCTTCCCGTTTCGCGGACGCCCAGGAGATCGGGGACCGCTTCCGCAGTGGCCAGCCGGTCGTCCTCAACCTCCAGGGTTCCGAGGACCCCGGCCTGCGCCGCAGGATGATCGACTTTTGCAGTGGCGTCACCTACGCGCTCTCGGGGACCATGGAGAAGCTTGCGGAGCAGGTGTTCCTGCTCTCGCCCCACAACGTCGAGGTCTCCTCGGAGGAGAAGCGGCGGGCCCGGGACCAGGCGGCACTGCGGTCGTGAGGTCCTGAGATGGTAGATGGCAATCCCCTCTACGTCCTCGGCCAGATCTACGTGCTGATCCTCGTGGTGCGGGCGGTGTTCAGCTTCTTCCCCTACAGCTCCGACTCGCCCCTCAACCCGGTGCGCAGGGTGGTGACGACGGTCACCGAGCCGGTGCTCGCACCCTTCCGGCGCCTGATCCCGCCCGTCGGGATGTTCGACGTCTCGTTCATCGTGGCCTTCATCGTCGTCGAGGTCATCGTCCAGACGGTGCTCAGAAATATCTGAGGCGGGTGCCGCCGGTCCGCCCACTCCGGGCTCGAGGTAGGCCGAGGTAGGCCGAGGCTTGGGATGGCCTGCCGAGCGGTCCGTGATCCGCGCTCCCGGTCCAACTAGCATCTCCGCCCATGGAAGTCTCGCCGAAGACCTTCCGGGAAGTGGAGTTCAGATCG
>JAKARG010000008.1 GCA_021819345.1 Actinomycetes bacterium
CGAGCCGGCGGGCCTGCACCTCGGCGTCGAAGACCGACCTCGGCACCCGCAGCTCGCTCAACTCTGCTCCCCTCGACTACCGAGCGAGCCCTGCTCGGCGCCGGCGCGGCCCGCTTCGACCGCCTCTGCGTGGTCGAGGGCCGAGACCAGCCCCCGGCGGACGTGGTCGGCAACCGGCTTGGACGGCACCCGGTCCAGCACCTCGTCCAAGAACCCGAGGGTGATCAGCCGGTCGGCTGCCTCGGGCGGGACTCCCCGGCTCGCCAAGTAGAACCTCTGGTCCTCGGCTATCGGGCCGACCGCCGAGGCATGGCTGCAGCGCACGTCGTTGTCCTCGATCTCCAAGTTGGGCACCGAGTCCGCTCGGGCGCCGGAGTGCAGCACCAGGTTGCGGTTGGTCTGGTAGGCGTTGGTCCCCGCCGCCCCCTTCTCGACCCTGATGACCCCGGTGTAGACCGCCTGGGAGCGGTTGGCGACCGCGCCCTTGAACAGCAGGTCCGAAGTGGTGCGCGCCGCCCGGTGCTCCTGGACCGTGCGGAAGTCGACGCTCCGGGACCCAGAGGCGAAGTAGACGGCGTGGAGCCGGCTGGTCCCCCCCGTCCCGACCAAGGACGAGGAGGTCCTCACCCGGGCGTAGTCCCCGCCGAGGGCAACGGAGAACGCAGTGAAGCTCGCATCCCGGCCCACCCGGCTCGACTGCTCGGCGATCTGCCACACCTGCGACCCGAGCTGCTGGAGGTGCAGGTAGCCCGCCACTGCACCATCGCCGACGTCGACGGCGGTGCGCCCCACGACGAGCGAGCCAACCCCAGCGGAGGCGGAGACGGAGACCTCCAGCAGGTCCACTTCGGCCCGGTCGCCGACGACCAGGCTCGTCCGGGGGAACACGGCGGAGCCGGGCGTGGATAGCCAGTGCACCACTGCGACGGTCCCGGGACGGGAGCCGGAGGAGACCTCGATGCGCAGCGGGAGAGAAAAGGCGTCGTTCAGCGCGCCGAACGCGTCGCCGGCGGTGGCGCCGGCCGCACCGGGCCCGTCGGCGGGCACGGCATCGGCGCCCGAGACGACGCTCACCCCTTCCGCCCGGCGGCGCAGCTCCACCCCGAGCCCGTCGGCAACGACCACCACGGTGCTCGCCGTCGATGCTGCGATCAGGGCCTCGATCTCCGGGGGGAGCGCGATCGACCCGGGAGCGGCCAGCACCGGCGAGAAGCGCTCCAGGTCCAGCTCGCCGATCCGGCTGTAGCGCCACTCCTCCGACGAGGTGTCGGGCAGGTCGATCGCGCTGAAGCGCTCCAGCGCAGCGCGCCTCGCCTCGGCGAGCGCCGGGCCGCCCGGGAGCCCGGCCAAGGTTTCTGCACTGAAGGCGGTCAGCAGGGAGCCATCCTCGTGATCGGGGGGTGCGCCCGAGCCCTGCGACCCGCCGAAGGGGCGGGGCTCGACTGGGGCCGCGTCGTGGGAGCACTTGATGCTACCCGCATCGGGACCGGTTGCCTCCCGGACAAGGTTGCCTCCCGGGCAAGGTTGCCTTGGGGCACGGTTGGCTCGGGGGGCGGTTGGCTCAGGCGGGGCTGCTGCGGCGGGGCGGCCGCAGGCAACAAGGTCTCAGGCCGCTCCGGGGTCGCCGTCTGGACCGCCGTCGGGATCGAGCAGGACCCGGTGGTGGTCCTCCCGGTCGTAGCGGACCGGCACGCTACCGCCGATCCGCACCGCCGCCCGCGTCGCCGGGGTCGGAAAGGCGTGGCGGATCACCACCTCGAAGCCCTCCGACCCGTCTGGCTCGATCCGCAGGGTGAGACGGCTCCGGGTGACCGGTCCGACCACCCGCTCGTCGACGACGTTGACCACCTTGGCCTGGGCGGCCACCCCGGTACGCAACAGCTCGGGCACCTTCGGCACCGCCGCCTCGACCGTGGGGACTGGGGGAGGTGGCGAGGGCGGGGGCGGACGGCGCTCGCGCACCCGCCGAGCGGTCGGGGGCGCGGCCCGCGCTGGCCGGGGGGCCCCGGGGGCGGCCGGGTGCTGGCTCTGCATCGCCAGGCTCATCCCGGCCACGGCGACGACGAGCACCACGGCGAGGGCGATCGCTGCGGCCATCGGCGGAACTCTACCTCGGCTGCGCCCGCCGCCGGCATCTCCCGGCCCTTGCGAGGCACCGGCTCCTCAGCGCCTCCAGCGCTCGGACCGGCCCTTCAGGCGCGACCACCAGGTCTCACTGCGGCGGCGCTCCTCCTCCTGCGCGCGCTTGCGCTCCGCCTCCAGCTCCGGGCCGAGCGCCCCGATGATCTCGTCGGCCGAGCCGAGGAGGGCTACCGCGTCGGGATGGAGACCGGCATCGTCGGCAGGCTCTGAGGACGCCGGCGCAGGGTTGCGCAGGCCGGCCAGACGGGTGTAGCGGGGGCACTCCGCCGGGCAGCGCCAAGGAGCCTCGGGAGCGAGGTCGAGGGCACAGAACCGGGTCGGCTCACCCGAGGCCGAGAGACGGCGCTGGAAGTACTTGCAGTCCTCGCGCATGGCCACGGGACCATGGTGCCACCGCTTCACGCAGGAGCGGCGGACGACCAAGGGGGCGTAGACCGGGCCGGGCAGCTGTGCCGGGCTCGGCCACGCGCGCCGGGCCGCGAAGCTGTGCCGGGCTCTGCTCCTTGCGCCGGGATCAGCCGACCGAGCCCTCCATCTGCAGCTCGATGAGCCGGCTCCACTCGACCGCGTACTCCATCGGCAAGGTCCTCGTGATCGGCTCGATGAACCCGTTCACGATCATGCTCATCGCCTGCTGCTCGGAGAGCCCACGGGTCATCAGGTAGAAGAGCTGGTCCTCGCCCACCCGGGAGACGGTCGCCTCGTGGCCGACCTCGGCGTCCGCCTCGGCGACCTCGATGTAGGGATAGGTGTCGGAGCGGGAGACGTCGTCGAGCAGCAGGGCGTCGCACCGCACGAAGCTCTTGGAGTGGCGTGCACCCTCCTCGAACTTGACCAGGCCGCGGTAGGAAGTCCTGCCGGCATCCTTGGAGATCGACTTGGAGATGATCGTCGAGGTGGTCTCGGGGGCCGCGTGGACCATCTTGGCGCCGGCGTCCTGGTGCTGGCCCGAGCCGGCGTAGGCGACCGAGAGCACTTCTCCGGAAGCCTTCGGGCCCATCAGCCAGACCGCCGGGTACTTCATGGTCAGCCGGCTGCCGATGTTGCCGTCGATCCACTCCATGTGCCCCTCGGCTTCGACCCGGGCTCGCTTGGTCACCAGGTTGTAGACGTTGTTGGACCAGTTCTGGATGGTGGTGTAGGTGACCCTGGCGCTCGGCTTCACGACGATCTCCACCACTGCTGAGTGCAGCGAGTCGGAGGTGTAGACCGGGGCGGAGCAGCCCTCGATGTAGTGCACCTGGGACCCCTCGTCGGCGATGATCAGGGTCCGCTCGAACTGGCCCATGTTCTCGGCGTTGATCCGGAAGTAGGCCTGCAGGGGCATCTCGACGCTCACCCCCGGAGGGACGTAGATGAAGCTGCCTCCGCTCCAGGTCGCGGTATTGAGCGCGGCGAACTTGTTGTCGTTGGCGGTGATCACCCTGCCGAAGTACTGCTTGACGAGCTCGGGGTACTCCTTCAAGGCGGTGTCCATGTCGCAGAACAAGACGCCCTGGGCCTCCAGGTCCTCACGGTTCTTGTGGTAGACGACCTCCGACTCGTACTGGGCGGTCACGCCGGCCAGGTACTTGCGCTCGGCCTCGGGGATCCCGAGCTTCTCGTAGGTGGCCTTCACCGACTCGGGCAGCTGGTCCCAGGCGTCCACCTGCCGGTCGGTCGGCTTGATGTAGTAGAAGATGTTGTCGAAGTCGATCCCCGACAGATCCCCGCCCCAGTTGGGCATCGGCCGGCGCTGGAAGTACCGGAGAGCCTTCAGGCGGTTGCGGGTCATCCAGTCGGGCTCGCCCTTCATCCAGGACATCTCCCGCACGATGTCCTCCGACAGGCCCCTCTTCGGCTTGAAGACGTAGAAGTCCTCGATGTCGCTCCAGCCGAGCTTGTAGCGGCCGAGGTCCAGCTCTGCAGTAGCCATCAGGCTTCACGCCTCCCGACGAGTTTCTCCTATGCCGATGGTAACAACCCGTGCCTGCAAGGCGCGCTGGGCCGGCCGCGCACCACCTCGGCGGGACTGGGCCCCGGCGGGCCTCCGCCTCGGCGGCTCAGCGCCGGGTGGAGCGGCTCGGACGCAGGGCGGCAAGAGCGACGCTGACGAACATCACAGCCCCCACGCCGAAGACCAGCCAGCGGGTCGTCGGCGGCTTCACCCAGATGGTGACGACCATGACCAGCACGGTGACTGCGAGGGCAGCGAGGTAGTCGACCCGGCCCTTGGGAGCTGTGGGGGGCATGGGAGGAGCGTAACCGGGCCTGGACGCCACGAACCACTCCGGGACACCCGGGAACGGGACACGCGGGGGCCCGGTGGCCCGGTGGCCGCGGTGGGGATCGCCCGGGGGCTACACAGGTGGCTGCCCGGCCCGGCGCCCCCTCGGCTCGACGCCGGCGGCCGCACCGGCGCGCCTCATGCAGCCAGTCCGCACAGCTCCTCGAGCAGGTCGAGCTCGCTCCGGCCGGCGGTCGGCACCGGAGTGACCTGCAGGTGGGTGACGCCGGCCTCGGCGAAGGCGGCAACCCGCTCTGCGACCCAGCCACGGGGGCCGGCCAGGGAGGTGAGGGCGAGCAGCTCGTCGGGGACCAGTGCCTCGGCTTCCTGCTTGTGCCCGGAGAGGTACAGCTCCTGGATGGATGCCGCCTCGCTCTCGAAGCCGTACCGGCAGGCCAGATCGTTGTAGAAGTTGTGACCCTTGGCACCCATGCCTCCGAGGTAGAGCGCGACGCTGCTGCGGGCCAGGTCCCTCACCGCCAGCACCTCGTCGCCGTCACCGATCGCGAGCAATCCGCCGGCGCTCACCTGGAGCGGGCCGAGGGCCGGGTCACGCCTCGCCCCACCCGAGCGCAAGGCGTCGCCCCAGACCTGCTCGGCGCGCTCGGGGAGGAACAGGAACGGCAGCCAGCCGTCGGCCACCTCGGCGGCGAGGGCCACGTTGCGCTCCCCGAGAGCGGCGAGCCACACCGGGATCCTCGGACGCAGGGGGTGGGTGATGATCTTGAGCGGCTTGCCGAGCCCGCTGCCCCGCTCGGCAGGCAGGGGGAGCTGGTAGTACCGGCCGTCGTGGACGAGCGGCGCCTTCCTCGCCCAGATCTGCCGGCAGATCGAGACGATCTCGCGGGTGCGCCCCACCGGGGCGTCGAAGGCGACCCCGTGCCAGCCCTCCACCACCTGGGGCCCCGATGCACCGAGGCCGAGCTCGAAGCGCCCCTCGGAGAGCGAGTCGAGGCCGGCGGCCGTCATCGCGATGAGCGCCGGCGTCCGTGAGTAGATCGGCAGGATGCCCGAGGCGATCCGGACCCGGCTCGTCCGGGCCGCAAGGAAGCCCATGAAGCTCGGCGAGTCGAAGCCGTAGGCCTCGGCCACCCACACGAGGTCGAGCCCGACCGCCTCGTAGGACGCGACCCTTCGCGCCGCCTCCTGGAACCCGCCGTCGTAGCCGAGGAACGTGGTGACCTGCATCGCCGGGCGCCTCCCGCCGAGCCCACCGTGGGCCCGCGCCGGGGATCGTATGCCTCCGGGCGTGCCAGGCTGTCGGCCATGTCCCGCCCGACTCCCCCCGTAGCCCCCCGGCGCCCGCACCGGGTCGTCACCCCCGGCCAGGAACCTCGTGACGACGACTGGTTCTGGTTGCGAGACCGCGACGACCCCGAGGTGCTCGCCCACCTCCGGGCAGAGAACGCCTACCTCGAAGCGGTGCTCGCCCCGACCGAGGAGCTCCAGGAGCAGATCTTCGAGGAGATCCGCTCCAAGGTGGTGGAGACCGACGCCGACGCCCCGGTGCGCGACGGGCAGTGGTGGTACTGGAACCGCACGGTCGAAGGCCTCTCCTACGGGATCGCCTGCAGGCGCCACGACCCCGATCGGCGCCTGAGCGCCGAGGAGGTCCTCGCCGACGCCCGCGCCGGGCGGGCCGACCTCGAGTCGGTCATCTTGGACCAGAACGAGCTCGCTGCGGGAAGCGAGTCGTTCGCCCTCGGGGTCTTCGACGTCTCCCCCGACCACCGGGTCCTCGCCTACGCGATCGACCTCGACGGGGACGAGAGGTACTCGCTGCGCTTCCGCGACCTGGAGGCCGGCTCGGACCTCCCCGACCGGGTCGAGGACGTCACCTACGGCTCGGCCTGGTCTGCTCGGTCGTCCACCTTGTTCTACGTCCGCCCCGACGCCGCCATGCGCCCCTTCCAGGTCTGGCGCCACACCCTCGGCAGCGATCCCAGCCAGGACGTCCTCGTCTTCGAGGAGCCCGACGAGCGCTTCTTCGTGTCGGTCGACGCGACCCGCTCCCGGCGGTTCGTGGTGATCCACTCGGCCTCGAAGATGACCTCGGCCGCCTGGTCGGTCCCAGCCGACCGCCCCGACGAGGAGCCGTCGGTGGTGCTCGCGCCCGAAGACGGCGTCGAGTACGACGTCGAGCACGCCGTCTGGCCCGGCGAGGGCGACGTCTGGCTGGTCCGCCACAACCGGAGGCAGGAGGACGGCAGCCCACGAACCGACTTCGCCCTCGCGCGCCTACCGCTCGGCGCAGGTCCCGCCGAGCTGCGGGAGATGATCGCCCACCGCCCCGGGGTGCGTCTGGTCGACGTCGAGGCCTTCGCCGGTCACCTGGTCGTGACCGAGCGCGCCGAGGGCCTGGAGCGGCTCCGCGTGCTCGACCCGGTGGCCGGCAGCGACCGGCTCCTCGACCAGCCCGACGCGGTCTACACCTTGACCGGGGCCGCCAACCCGGAGTGGGACGCCACCACCTTCCGCTTCGGCTACACCTCGCTCGTCGCCCCGCCCTCGACTGTCGAGGTCGACGCGCGAAGCGGCGAGCGCCGGGTGGTGCGCCAGCAGCCGGTGATCGACTACGACCCGTCCCGGTTCCGCAGCGAGCGGCTCTGGGCCCTAGCGCCCGACGGCGTGAGGGTCCCGGTATCGGTGGTAGCCCGGGCCGACGTGGCCCTCGATGCCAGCGCGCCCTGCCTGCTCTACGGTTACGGGTCCTACGAGATCACCGTCGACCCGTGGTTCTCGGTCCCTCGCCTCAGCTTGCTCGAGCGCGGGGTGGTCTTCGCCGTGGCGCACGTCCGCGGCGGAGGGGAGCTCGGTCGCTCCTGGTACGAGCAGGGGCGCCTGGCGTCCAAGCCCAACACCTTCAGCGACTTCGTCGCCTGCGCAGAGCACCTGGTCGCCACCGGCTGGGCGGCGCGGGGCCGCATCGCCGCCAGGGGCGGCAGCGCCGGCGGTCTGCTCATGGGGGCGGTGACCAACCTGCGACCCGACCTCTGGCGGGCAGTGGTCGCCGAGGTGCCCTTCGTCGACGTGGTCACGACCATGTCGGACCCGACCCTTCCCCTCACCGTCACCGAGTGGGAGGAGTGGGGCAACCCGATCGAGGACCCCGACGCCTACCGGGTGATGCTCTCCTACAGCCCCTACGACAACCTGAGGGCGGTCCCCTACCCCTCGGTGCTCGCCACCGCCGGCCTCAACGACCCCCGGGTGGGCTTCTGGGAGCCCGCCAAGTGGGTCGCGAAGATGCGCGAGCTCGACACCGGCGGCCGGCCGATCCTCCTGCGCACCGAGCTCGAGGCCGGCCATCAGGGCCCGTCGGGGCGCTACGCGGCCTGGCGCGACGAGGCGAGGATCGCCGCCTTCGTGCTGCGCGAGCTCGGGGTGGCCTGAGCTCCGGGCCGCCGCTCAGGCCCGCGGCTCGGGCTGGGCATCTCGAAGGTCGATGACCCCCAGGGGGTCCGCGCCCGGCGCGGGGACAGGCGAGCCGGGCGCCGGCGAGTGGGCGCGGGCAGGCGATCCGGGCGCCAGCGCCCCGGCGGCAACGAGGACCTCCCCGATCTCGGGCCCGATGAGCTCGTCGCGCTCGAGCAGGGCGTCTCGGAGGGCAGCGACGAGCCCGGCGTTGGCGTGAAGCAGGCCCCGGACGTCGTCCCGAGCCCGCCCGAGGATCGTCTCGACCTGGCGGGCCGTGCCGTCGTCGCCGAGGGCTCTGGCCACCGGATGGACCGGTCCGGGCACTGCGTCCAGCGACACCAAGGTGTCGCCCATCCCCCACGAGCCCACCATGCGGGCGGCAGCCTCCGTGGCCGCCTTCAGGTCGCCGGCGACGCCCGAGCTGGTCTCCCCGAAGAACAGCTCTTCGGCGACCATGCCGCCGAAGGCGATGCGGATCAGGTTCTCCACCTCCGACTGGGTCACGGTCCAGCGCTCGTCGCGCTCGGTGTGGGCGAGGAGCCCGAGCGAGGAGCGCCGCTTGACGATCGAGAGCACCTCGAGCTTGCGCTCGGGGGCGACCAGCCACGCGACCGTGGCGTGGCCCGCCTCGTGGGTGGCCACGCAGCGACGCTCGCGCTCGGTGAGCGCCGCCGGCTGGGCCAGACCGAGCTCGGAGGTCATCTTCGCCCGCTGGACGTCCTCCCAGCCGAGCCCGCGGCCGCCGCGGCGCAGGGCCCACACCAAGGCCTCGTCGAGGAGCCGCTCGAGCATCACCGGCGAGTAGCCGAAGGTGGTCGCGGCCAGGGCGTCACGGCGCAGCGGGTCGTCGAGGTCGGCCTCGTGGGCCTTCCGGGCGAGGTAGTAGTCGAGGATCTGACGTCGCCCGGAGCGGCTCGGTAGGTCGACGCTGATCGTCCGGTCGAAGCGCCCGGGTCGCAGCAGGGCGGGGTCGAGGTCGGCGGCGCGGTTGGTCGCCCCGATGACGAGCACGTTGGCCGGCTCCGGCGGTCGCTCGACGAGGCGCCGACCAGCGGGCAACCACCGGTTGACCACGTCGAGGAGCACCCCTCTGGCCCTCTGCCAACCGCTCGGGTGGTCGAAGGACTGCAGCTGGATCAACAGCTCGTTGACCACCCCGGCCACACCCTCCCGGCCACCCCCTCCGGACATGCCGGTGCGGGCCGACCCGATGGCGTCGATCTCCTCGATGAAGCCGATCGCCCCGCCCTCCCGTCGGGCGGCCTTGCGCAGCGACTTGAAGTACGAGCGGATCTTGCGGTTGGTCTGGCCGTAGTACATCGACTGGAAGGCCGAGGAAGATACGAACAGGAACGGCACCCCGGCCTCGGCGGCCAGCGCCTTGGCGATGTAGGTCTTGCCGGTGCCCGGCGGCCCCTCGAAGAGGACTCCGCGGCGGGGGTTGCCGCCCATCTCCTCCCTGAGGACCCGATGGTTGAGGAACAGGTTGAGGGTCTTCACCGCCTCCTCTACGACGGTGTCGGCCCCGACCACGTCGGCGAGCCCGATGCCCATCTCCTCCGGCCGGTAGAGCACGTGCGGGGAGCGCCCCATGGCGAGCATCGGCCCGCCGATCACGGCCACCAGGAGGAGGGTGAGCAACAAGGCCGGGGCGTAGGGGCCGAGGCCGGGGAGCGACAGTCGCGGCAAGGCGAGGACCGAGTGCGCTGCGCCAGCCCGCCCCTCGGCCACGTCGACGACCGCCAGGGTCGCCCGGGTGACCGCCAGCACCGCAACCAGGGCGAGCAGGACGGCCAGCCGGCGCAGCCGCCGCTGACGGTTGCGCTCACGGACCTCGGTGACGTCGCTGTTGCGGCTAACCCCGCTCTGCGCCAGGCCGGCCAGGTCCATCCGGTCCTCCCAAGCTCCCGGCGCCGGCACTCCCGAGCACCACTGCCGACCTTGCTAGCGCGCCCTGCGACCACCTGCGAGGGCATCGTCGGGAATTTCCGGTCCTTCGGGTACTTCGGGTTCGGGGCTCCACCACTTCTGCGACTTCGCCTCTCGGTGGGCTCCGGCTCTCCTGCGCCCCACTGCGAGCCCGGAGGCGGCGCTGCTCCGGGGAGACCCGGGCGGTCGGGCCCGCCACGCTCAGCGCTCGATGACCAGCCCCTCGTAGGCGGCGAGCACCTCCGGCCCCCCCGGCCCGGAGGCGGCCTGCGCCTGAGCGACCAACTGGTCGATGCGGTCGTCGTCGTGGTCGGGATCGTGGTGGAACAGAACCAAGGTCTTGGCGCCAGCGGCGGTCGCCACCGCCAGGGAGTACCCGACGGTGCAGTGACCCCAGGTGGACTTCAGCCCGAACTCCTCGGCGGTGTACTGGGCATCGAGCACCAGCACGTCGGCCCCCGAGGCGAGCTCGAGGACCACCTCGGGGATGCTCTCCAGGTCGCGGGGGGCCTGCAGGTCGCTGATGTAGGTGACCACCACCCCGTCCCAGGAGACCCGGTAGCCGAAGGTGGGGCCCGGGTGGGGCACCAGCCGCGCGGTGACCCGGGCCCCACCGACGGCGAGCTCGCCCTCCCCGAGGTCGTGGAAGCTCACCCTTCCCCGCAGCTCGCCGACGGTGACCGGGAAGTACGGGGGGCGCACCAGGTGGCCCAGCGCCTCGGCGAAGCTGCAGCCCTCCTGGGTCGGACCGTAGACGTCGAGGCTCGCCCCGGTCCGGTCCACCGGCGGGAAGAACGGCAGCCCCTGCACGTGGTCCCAGTGGACGTGGGTCACGAGGGCCGAACCGGCGAAGGATCCGTCGGTCGGCTGGGTCAGGCCGAAGGCCCGTAGCCCGGTGCCGAGGTCGAGCAGCAGGGGCGCCTCACCGTCAGCCGAGAGCACCACGCAGGCCGTGTTGCCCCCGTAGCGTCGGGTCTGCTCCGCAGGGCAAGGGCAGGACCCCCGGACCCCGAAGAACTCGATCCTCACCGCTGGCGTTCTCCCCAGGAGCGCCCGGCGCCGGGGCCGGGGCCGGGGAGCCACCACCACGCTACGCGAGGTCGCATCCTGCGAGGCTAGCGACGACCTGACATGATCGCCGCGTGCTCGAGGTCGGGTTGCGCAACGACGTGTACCGGCGCCCGCTCGCCACCGCCCTCGACCGCCTCGGCCTCCGGGAGGGGTGGGTCTGCGCGGACGTGGGAGCCGGCGGCGGGGACGTGACGGTCGCCCTGGCGAAGATCGTCGGGCGCGACGGGCGCGTATACGCCGTCGACTCCGACCCCAGGCGCCGGGACGAGGTCGCCGCGGCGGCCGCCGGCGCAGCCCAGGCGCAGGTGGTGGCCCTCACCCAGGCGGCCGAGGAGCTGACCCTTCCCGAGCCGGTGGACCTCGCCTACTGCCGGTTCGTGCTCCTGCACGTCGTCGACCCGAGCAGGGTCCTCGCGAGGATGCGCGCCGCGGTCCGGCCCGGTGGCTGGGTCGTTGCGCAAGAGCCCGTCACGAGCGCCGGGAGGATCGACGGAGCGCCGATGCTGATGCCGGGCGCCCGCGACCCCGACGTGGGTGCCCGGCTCCCCGCTCTGGTCCGAGGCTGCGACCTGGAGCTGGTCGACTCCTGGGCAGAGGCTCCGGCTTGGAGCGGGCCCGGTCCGGTTGCCGACTACCTCGGTGCCATGACCGAGCTCGACCCTGGGGACGACCCGATCGTGCTCCCCCCGCTCGTGACCGTCGTGGCCCGCCGGCCGGTGACCCGGCGCGAGAGCTGAGCGCAGCGGGCTCAGGGCCCCTGGACGGCAACCCCTTCGCTCGAGCGGCGGCTCGCCCTGCGCCACTGCCGGCGCACTTCCCGGCGCTCCTCCTCGTCGAGCCCACCCCAGACCCCGTACTCCTGGTTGGTGGTGACGGCGAAGATCAGGCACTCCTGCGCGACCGGGCACTCTCCGCACACCGCCTTCGCCAGCGCCAGCTGCTCGAGCGCCTCGGGGCCCGAACCGACGGCGAAGAACAACCTCGGGTCCACGTCCCGGCAAGCCGCCTCGTCCCTCCAGTGGGTCCCATCCCAGGTTGCCTGGCGCCAAGCCATCACGTGCCTCCGTCCGCGGTGCCTGGTAAAAATCCTACGCTAAACAGAGCTAAAGCGGCCGGCGCCCATCTCCGCCATCTCCTCCTCCCCCATCTACGGATCCCGACCCTCCGACGGATGGCCCCACGCCGGCAGGAGCCGAACGGCCCTGCCGGCCGACGGAGCTACTGGCGGGTCAGCTCGGGAGCAGCCGGACAGGATGGCTCGCAGAGCGCATCGGTCCCGACGATCCCCGCCGGCGTGACGACCTCGGCCACCAGCTCGACGGGCACCAGCTCGGTGGCACGGTCCCACGGCTCGAGGCCGCAGCCGTCGAGCCGGGCGAGCGCAGCGTCCCAGATCGACGCCGGCAGCACCCGGCCCACGCCGGCGACCGCCCAGACGGGCACGCCGAGGCGCGCCGCGACAGCGGCGGCAGCGTAGGACCCCGGGGCGGCGAGCATCCCGCCCGGCCCCGCCAGGGACGCCTCGACGACCACCATCCCGGCCAGCGCAGCCGCGGCGCCGATCCCCCGGTCCGGGACCAGGCTCACCACCGAGCCCGCCCGATCCAGCGCCCTGGCGAGAGCGGAGCCGTCGCCGCCGCTGTCGGCGACCAGTACCTCGACGTCGCCGCGGCGTCGCAACGCCTCGGCCACCTGATCGGGCCAGCCGACGGTGAGGACGACGGCGTCCTCGGGAAGCCCGTCGGCGAGCCTCGCTGCGGTGGGGTCGTGTGCCAGGGCGACCGCCGACTCGCGGGCGGTGCCGTAGGGTTCGGGCGAAGCGAGCAGCCTGGCGGAGAGCCACCAGAGCGGCCCGTTGGCCGGATGGCGCTCCACCAGTCGCCGGCAAGCAGGTACCAGCCCACCACCGCCCTCTGCCGCGACCTCGGCGAGGGACGCCGCGGCCTCGCGGGCCAGCTCGGCGGGGTCGGCTCCGTCGAGTGCCGCAACGTGACGGAGGTGCTCGAGGGGGTGCATCAGGCTCCCGGGCGCACGACCATGAGGACCAGCACTGCCGTCACCACCAGGTTGAAGACCCCCCACCCGGCGACGATCCGCCGCTCGAGGGCCGCGATGCGCACCACGTCGTGGTCCTCGGAGGCGACCGGCCCGGTGCTCGCCGCCACCCGGTGGGCCAGGGTCGTGTACTCACGCTGGCTGCGCCGGACCAAACCGTGGAGGACGCCGATCGCCGCCAGGTACAGCACCATCGAGACCCACACCCAGGGCTGCGAGAAGTGCCAGCTCCCGCTGACCCCGACTGCGACGACCCCGAAGACGAACGCCCCGTAGACGAGCAGCTCGGCCAGGCCGCCCACCTGCTGGGAGACCTCGAGGGTGCCGAGGGCGGCCCCCTGTCGGCGGCCGAGGGTCAGGGCGAGACCTCCGTAGGCGAGGTACCCGAACCCGCCGATCGCGCACAACAGATGGAGGACCAAGACCGCGTCGTAGACCGGGCCCACGCTGCGAAGCTACCCGCTGCGGGCTCAGGATGGGACCCGGTGAGCCGATGGAGGCTCGCGTAGCCCGTGCAGTGGGCCCGTGAAGTGGGCCCGTGCAGTGGGCCCGTGCAGTGGGCTTGCGCAGGGGCCGCCGATCCACCTGGAGCTAGCTTCGTGCACACGACAACCACCCTGCGGGTCGCCCTCGTCAACAACATGCCCGACTCCGCCTTCGTCGACACCGAAGGCCAGTTCGCCGCGCTGCTCGGCGTCGGCCCCGGGCAGGGCGAGAGCCACCGGGTATCGCTCGAGCTCTACGCACCCCCCGAGCGGCTGGCAGGTGCCGGCACCGACCCGGCGGTGGGCTCCCGGTACCGGCCGGTGGACGAGCTGTTCGCCTCCCACCCCGACGGGGTGGTGGTCACCGGCAGCGAGCCGAGCGGTGGGGACCTGCGGGGCGAGCCGCTGTGGGGCCTGTTCGAGCGGATCTTCGACTGGGCCCCGGAGGGGACCGGCTCGCTGTGGCTGGCCTGCCTCGCCGCCCACGCCGCCCTCGCCCACTACGACGGCCTCCGGCGCCGCCCGCTCCCCTCCAAGTACAGCGCAGTGCTCGAACAAGGCGTCGAGGCCGGGCATCCGCTCACCGCCGGGATCCCGTCCCGGGTTGCGGTCCCGCACTCCCGGGCCAACGAGGTGCCCACCGCCGAGGTGGCCGCCGCCGGCTACCGCCTGGCGATCGCGTCCGAGCGGACCGGGTGGACGGTGGCGACCGGCGAACGAGGCGGCTGCCTGCTCGTGGCGGTCCAAGGCCATCCCGAGTACCGCGCCGACACCCTGCTGCGCGAGTACCGCCGTGACGTCCGCCGCTTCCTCGCCGCCGAGCGCGACGACTACCCGGCACTACCCGCCGGCTACCTCGACGAGGCCGCCGTGGAGCGCCTCGAAGCCTTCCGCCGGCACGCCGAGTCGGACCGCTCCAAGGATGCGCCGAGAGGTCCCGGGCTCGTCGCCGAGCTCCCCTTCTCCGAGATCTCAGGCCGCCTGGAGGCGAGCTGGGCGCCGGTAGCCAGCCGGCTCGGTCGCAACTGGCTCGCGACGCTCGCCGAGCGGGCCTCGGGGCCCCATGTGCCCGCCGGTGCGCCCGCGCGCCCTCCGGCTGCACACCCCCAGGGTCGCCCGGCTGAGCCGTCCCGCCCGCCGGCGACGACCGCGATGACGGCGAGCGACCGCCGGCTGCCGAGCGCGGCCGCGAGCTGAGCGGAGGCCGCTTGCACGACGAGACGATCGCCATCCACGGCGGCTACGACCCCGACGGCACCCGGGCGGTGGCGGTGCCGATCTACCAGACCGTCGCCCACGACTTCGTCGACGCCGCCCACGCCGGCTCGGTGTTCGACCTCGAGGTCCCCGGGTTCCATTACAACCGGATCAACAACCCGACCAACGCCGTGCTCGAAGCCCGCCTTGCCGCCCTCGAGCACGGCACCGCCGCGCTGAGCGTCGCCTCGGGGGCCGCAGCGGTGAGCTACTCAGTGCTCAACCTCGCCGCCGCCGGGTCCAACCTCGTGAGCACCCCCCAGCTCTACGGGGCCACCTACACCTACTTCGCCCACGTGCTGCCGAGCTTCGGGGTGGAGGTCCGCTTCGCCGCCGACGACCGCGCGGAGTCGATCGCCGCCTGCATCGACCAGCGGACCGCCGGGGTGTTCTGCGAGAGCGTGGGCAACCCGGCGGGCAACGTGGTCGACCTACAGGCCGTCTCCGAGGTCGCCCACGACCGAGGGGTCCCGCTCATCGTCGACAACACCGTGCCGACACCGCTGCTGTGCAAGCCGGTGGACCACGGCGCCGACGTGGTGGTCCACTCGCTCACCAAGTTCGTCGGCGGGCACGGGACCACCACCGGAGGGGCCCTCGTGGACGCCGGGCGCTTCCCCTGGTCCGAGCACCCCGAGCGCTTCCCGATGTACAACCTGGCCGAGCCGGCGTTCCACGGGGTGCGCTTCGCCACCGACTTCCCCGAGGCGCCCTACGCCGTGAGGGCGCGATCGATCGCCCTGCGCAACACCGGAGCAACGCTCTCGCCGTTCAATGCCTTCCTCGTCCTGCAGGGACTGGAGACCCTCTCTGTCCGCCTCGCCCGCCACGAGTCCAACGCCCGGGCGGTCGCCGAGTGGTTGGCCGGCGACCCGAGGGTGGCGTGGGTCGGCTACGTCGGCTTCCCCGACCACCCGAGCCACGAGCTCGCCCGCCGCTACCTCGGCGGCAGGGCACCGTCGATCCTCACCTTCGGGCCCAAGGGGGGCTACGAAGCGGCGATCCGCTTCTTCGACGGGGTGGAGCTGTTCAAGCGGTTGGTGAACCTCGGCGACGCGAAGTCGCTCGTCGCCCATCCTGCGTCGACCACGCACCGCCAGCTGCGCCCCGAGGACCACGCCAGGGCCGGCGTCACCCCGGACATGATCCGCCTTTCGGTGGGCCTCGAGCACGTCGAGGACCTGATCGCCGACCTCGACCGGGCGCTCAGCCGATGATCGCGGCAGCGACCGCCTCGGCGTCGAGGACTGCGCGCAACCGGCTCCTCGGCGACGGGAGGTAGTGGGTGAAGTACCGGGCTCCCTCGGTGAGCACGCCGAGCACCGAGATGCTCACCTGGGGGCGGCCGAAGACGTCCAAGGGGTGAAAGTCCTCGTCGAGCGCCACACTGCCCGCAGCGACGTCACCGTAGCGCAGCGGCTGGAGGCGTCCCCCCTCGAGCAGCGAGCGTAGGAGCGGGGACCCGGTCCCTACGAGCGAGGGCATGTCGAGGTGTCCCCGGACGACGCGCTGCACCCGGAGCTCCTCGGGCCGGGTGAGCGCAGTCGAGCCAAGGGTCACCCCGTCGGGCCCGAAGTCGATGCGCGGGGCCGGGCCGAGCGGCAGGGTGACGACACCCGCGTCGAGCAGGGCGAGAAGCTGCTGGCTGCGCACGAGCGGCGGGCCGGCCTCCAAGTGGTTGATCCGAGGGCGGATCGTCTCCATGAAGTCCCGGTAGGAGCGCAACGACAGGGCCCCGAGCTCGAGGACCGGCCGCAGCGAGTCGCGCAGGATCCTGGTGGTCTCGAGCGCGGCCTTCACCGGGCTGCGGGCCGGGCCGGCGACCGCCTGGTCGAGATCCGAGGCGACCAGCTCGTAGACCTGCTCCTCGTAGTCCTTGGCGCAGAGCAGCGGCGGCTGGAGGCCGCTCGAGAAGTGGAGGGACGGGTCGTAGGGACCGTGGCGACCGGCGAGCTCGGCCAGCTCTCCGGCGAAGCTCCCGGCCTCCCATGCCGCCCCGAGCCGCCCGGGCAGCCCCGCGTCCCCCGACGCCCTCCAGTAGTAGCGGACCTGCATCTCGGCGAGCACGAGCGGCAGCACCTCGGAGCGGAAGTCGATCCCACCGTGACCGAGCCGGGAGAGCCGCTCGGTGGTGGCGATCACCGGGCGGTACTCGCCGGTCGGGTCCGCGGTACTGTCGGGCTTGGCCAGGGGGGGCACGCCGGTCCGCGAGTAGAGGGCGACCTGCGGCTCCCGGCCGCTGCGCCGGTAACGGAGCCGCGGTCCCGACCCGCTGAAGCGGCCGCCGCGCCCGGTGGTCATGGCGGCGAGCAGGTCGTAGGCGACGAGGCCCATCCCGGCTACGACCACGGTCTCCCCCGGTGCCGGCCAGGTCTCGAATCGGTTCGCCGGGTACGCCTCGACGAATGCCCCGGCGCCCTCCTCGCCGAGGTTCGAGGTGTGGCCCGAGGTGAGCACCACGTGGTCGACGACGAGCGAGGCGCCCGCGGCGAGCCCCACCCGCTCCCTGCGGCCCTCGGCGACGATGCCCTCGGCTGCGCAGCGGTGGACGACCACCTCCACCCCGGGGGGGGCATCGGCCACCACCGTCTCGAAGAACCACGAGAGGTACTCGCCCATCAGCCTCCGGGGGAGGAAGTCGGTCGGCTCGACCGGTCGGCCGGTTCCACCACGCACGCAACGCTCCCCCACCCAGGCGTAACCGGCCTTCAGCGCCCAGTCGTAGAGCCCGATCGCGTAGGGCGGCTCACGACCCGCGCTCGGCCGGGCGTAGAGCGAGAGTTGTCCGCAGGGGTTGTTGAGGACCAGGTAGTCGGGTAGGTCGGTTGCGTAGACGCCGACCCCCGGGACCCCGGGCTCGACCACGTGGACCCTGATCGCCCGGTTGCCACCTCGGGCCGCGTCGACCAGGCGCTCGAGCACGCACAGGCCCCACGGACCGAGACCGACGATCGCGACTTCCACCCGGCCAAAGTTAGGACCACCGAGGGTGGGGCACAATCAGGCGTGTCTCGGATTTCCGATCTGGCCGTGCTGGTCGACGTAGGTGGGGTCCTCCTGATGCCCGACCACGAGATGGTCAACCGGATCGCAACCTCCTTCGGGGGCACTGCGACCACCGAGGGTGAGCTGGTCCGGGCCCACTACCTCGGGATCGCCGCCGGCGAGCGACCGGGCGACTTCGACTGGGGCCCCTATCGGCTGGCGCTCTTGCACGCCGCGCGGGTGCCTGGCGAGGCCGTCACCACCGCCGACGCCGCGCTGGCCGAGGCTCTCGCCGGGCCGGCCGACGTCGTCTGGTCGCAGGTCCTGCCCGGGGCCCGGGAGGGGATGGAGTCCATCGTCGCCTCCGGGGCGCGCCTCGCGATCGTCTCCAACTCCGACGGCACCGTGGAGGCCTCCCTCGGCGCCCGCCGGCTCGTGCCGGCCGGGACCCCCGTGCTCGACTCGGCTGCGGTGGGCATCTCCAAGCCGGACCCGGGGATCTTCGCCCTGGCGCTCGAAGCCCTGGGGGTAGCGGCGGACCGAGCCTGGCACGTGGGCGACGTGCCGAGCGCAGATGTGGTGGGCGCACGGGCAGCGGGCGTGCACCCCCTCCATCTCGACCCGGTCGGGTGGTGCCACGCGCTGGACCACGACCACGTGCGAACCCTCGGTGAGGTCGCCGGCGTCATCCCTGGCTGACCCCCTCGCCCGCTCCGACCGGGGTCCTCGCCGAGCCGCGCGCCTCGATCGCCGGCCGCAGGGCCCGGCGGCTACCCGACGATGCCGCCCCGGGTCATCGCCTCCACGTCGAGTGCCCGGTCCACCTCCTCGGGGCCGAGCAGGCCACGCTCCAGGACCACCGTGCGCAGGTCCTTGCCCTCCGCCAGGGCGGCCTTGATCACCTTCGCCGCCTCCTCGTAGCCGATGTAGGGGTTGAGGGCGGTCCCGATCGCCGGGGACGACAAGGCGTAGGTACGGCACCGCTCGACGTCTGCCTCCAGGCCGGCGATGCAGCGATCGGCGAGCACCCGGCTCGCCGCAGCCAGCAGCCGGAGCGACTCGAGCAGGTTGCGGGCGATGACCGGGAGCATGACGTTCAGCTCGAAGTTGCCCGCCGCGCCGCCGAAGGCAACCGCGGCGTCGTTGCCGATCACCTGCGCGACCACCTGGGAGACGGCCTCGGGTACGACCGGGTTGACCTTCCCGGGCATGATCGAGCTCCCCGGCTGGAGGTCCGGGATGCGGATCTCGGCGAGCCCGGTCCGCGGTCCGCTGCCCATCCAGCGCAGGTCGGTGGCGCACTTGTAGAGCGACACCGCAATGGTGCGTGCCACCCCCGACGCCTCGACGAGCGCGTCGCGGGCCCCCTGGGCCTCGAAGTGGTCGACCGCCTCGCTGAGCGGCAGGCCGAGCTCGCTCGCCAGACGGGCGATCACCGCCCCTGCGAAGCCCGGCGGGGCGTTGATCCCCGTCCCCACCGCAGTGCCCCCGAGGGGCAGCTCACCGACCCGGGGCAGGACCGACCCGAGGCGCTCCACGCCTCTTTCGACCGCGGAGGCGTAGCCACCCATCTCCTGGCCGAGGGTCACCGGGGTCGCGTCCATCAGGTGGGTGCGTCCCGACTTGACCACCCCCGACCACTCCTCGGACTTGGCCCGCATGGCTCCCGCCAGGTGCTCCAGGGAAGGCGTCAGGTTGTGGGTGATCTCGGAGGTGGCTGCGACGTGGATCGCCGAGGGGAACGTGAGAT
>JAKARG010000389.1 GCA_021819345.1 Actinomycetes bacterium
GGTGGAGATGTACTCGCTCGTCTCCAGCTACCCGGGCCCGGCCACCGCGGTCTTCTCCCTCGTGCTCGCCGCGCCGTCGCTCGTGCTGCTGCTCGCCGTCCGACGCCACATCTTCTCGGGGACCCTCGCCGAGGGGTACCGGCTGCGATGAACGACCGGTCGGGGCGCGGCCGCCCGCTTCCCCCACTTCGAACTTCTCGAGGAGGACGACCATGAGCAGCCTGCACCTGGAGCGGGTCACCAAGGTGCTCGGTGGCCGGGCGGTGGTCGACGGCGTCGACCTCGAGGTGCGAGACGGCGAGCTGCTCTGCCTCCTCGGCCCGTCGGGATGCGGCAAGACCACCACGTTGCGCATGGTCGCCGGCTTCGGGCACCCCGACGGCGGGCGGATCCTGATCGACGGTGAGGACGTGACCGGCCACGACCCGGCCAGACGACCCACCGCCATGGTCTTCCAGAACTACGCCCTGTGGCCCCACATGAGCGTCCTCGACAACGTCACCTTCGGGCTGCGGGCGCGGGGCTCCCGGCGCAAGGAGGCAGCCTCGCTGGCCCTCGAGGCCCTGGAAGGGGTCGGCATGGCCGGTGCCGCCGGCCGGAGGCCCGCCAGCCTCTCCGGCGGCGAGCAGCAGCGCGTGGCCCTCGCCCGGGCGCTCGTGCAGCGGCCGAAGGTCCTCCTGCTCGACGAGCCACTCTCCAACCTCGACGCCCAGCTACGCTTGAAGGTGAGGGAGGAGCTGGCCGAGCTGCACCAGCGGACCGGCATCACGATGCTGTTCGTCACCCACGACCAGGACGAGGCGCTGTCGTTGGCCGACCGGGTGGCGGTGATGAGCGCCGGACGGATGGAGCAGGTGGCCTCCCCCGAGGACCTCTACAAGCGGCCCGCCACCGCGTTCGTCGCCGGCTTCGTCGGGAGGATCTCGTGGGTGCCGGCGACGATCGTCGACGGGAGCCTGCGATCGCCCGTGGACGGCTGGCCGTTCGGCGCCCGGGCACCCGAGCTGGTCGGCGCCGCCGAAGGTCCCGTGCTGGTCGCCCTGCGCCCAGAGGACCTGGTGCCCGCCTCCAGGGGTCTCGGGGCGACCATCGTGCGCCGCGTTCCCCGGGGCCACTTCGAGGAGGTGGTGCTCGAGCCGACTGGCCAGGGCGGGCGGGCAGCGGTCGGCCCGCCACCCGAGCAGGGCTCGGGCGCGCTCCTCGACGACCGGCTCTGGCGGGCCTACCGGCCGGCCGGGGAGCACCTCCCGGAGGTCGGCTCGTGGTGGCCGGTGAGGGTCCTCGTCTACCGCGACGGCCGCCTGCTCGCCGAGCTGGAGAGGCCCGTCGATCGGGACCGGCGCGACCCGGTCGGGGTCGGGACCCCGGTCGCCGGCAGCGGCACCCCGGGCGGCCGTCGGTGACCGCCTGGGCAGGGCTCTCCGAGCCCACCGGCCCGAGGGGGATCGCGCTGATCGCCCACCGCATCGACCCCGAGGCGGGCGGGGACAACACCAGCGCCGGGATGCGCTCGATCGAGGGCGCCCCGGTGGTGGGGGTCGAGATGGACGTCCTCGTGACCGATGGGCACCTGGTCGTCGCCCACGACCGAGCCTCGACGGCCGGGGTGCCCGAGCCGCTCGAAGACGTGCTCGCCGCCGGCGGGCTCCCGGTGATGCTCGACTTGAAGGAGGCCTCCGCCGGCGCCGGGGTGGCGTCGTGCGACTGGGCCGGCGAGGACCGCTTCCTCCACGTCGGCGACCACGGCGCGATCCAGTCGCTCTGCCGGCGGGTGAGGGGCGTCCACGTCGGCCTCACCTGGGAGTCCCCCGACTACCCGGGGGAGCTGCTCGACGGGCTCGGAGCCGAGGTGCTCAACCTCGGCTGGTGGTGCGTCCGGCCGGAGCTGGTCGCGGCGGCCCACTCCGACGGGCGAGCGGTGACCGTCTGGACCGTCGACCACCCCGAGCTCGCCCGGCAGCTCGCCGGGCTCGGGGTCGACGCGCTCGTCACCAACCGGCCACGCCACCTCGCCGGCGCGCTCGCCGTCCCCTCCGCTGCGAAGGAGGTCGTCTCGTGAGGTGCCTGTTCGACGGACCGGTCGAGCTCAGCGACGAGGACCCCGGCGCCACCTGCGACGTCGAGGTCATGGTGGGCACGCCGGCCCCCGCCGGGGGCCTCCTCGTGGTGCTCGAGGCCCCGACCTCCTGGCGGATCGACCTCGGGCTGTTCGACCCCTCGGGCTTCAGGGGATGGTCCGGGTCGGCGCGCCGGGTCGTCTGGGTCGGCCCCGACGCGGCGACCCCGGGCTACCTGCCCGGCGAGGTCGTTCCCGGCGGCTGGCGGGTCCGCCTCGGGGCGCACGCCATCCCCGAGCGTCGCGTCGAGGTCGGGTTGTCGGTCTTCGCCTCGGAGCCAAAGGCGGCGGCAGCGCCCGCCGACCGCTCCCGCCCCCGGCTCCCCGTCGACGACACCGGCCGCTGGGTGCGCGGCGACCTGCACGCCCACAGCGTGCACTCCGACGGCGTCCTCGGCGTGGGAGAGCTGGCTGCGTGGGCGGCGGCACGTGGCCTCGACTTCCTCGCCGTCTCGGACCACAACACCGTCTCGCACCACGCCGAGCTGCCCGCCGCGGCAGCGCGTGCCGGCCTGACCCTCCTGCCGGCCCAGGAGGTGACCACCAGCCGGGGGCACGCGGTCCTGGTCGGGGTGAGCACCTGGGCCGACCCCACGGCCGGGGTCGCCCACTGGCTAGAGCTCGCCGAAGCGGCCGGCGGGGTGCTCGTCGCCGCCCATCCCCTCGACGGCACCCTCGGCTGGCGTCTCGAGCCCCCCGGGCCCACTGCGCTCCTCGAGGCCTGGAACGGCGGCTGGAGCCCCGACGCCCACGACGGGCTCGCCCGCCAGGTCGAGGCGCTCTGGCGCATCGGGGGTCGGGGCTTCGTCGGGGGTAGCGACCTGCACGCGCCGGGAGCCCGGCGCGCTCCCGGCACCCCGACGACCTGGGTCCGAGTCCCTCTCAGGCGAGGAGGCGACGGGGAGCCGCTGCCGGCGCCAGAGATCCTCGCCGGGCTGCGCAGCGGGGCCACCACGGTGTCTGCGTCTCCGAACGGGCCGGTGATCGTGCCCCTCGAGGAGGGCCGGGTCTGCGTGGTCGGGGGCGAGGGGCTCGAACTGGTCGGCACCGGCGGCCGCCGGTCCCGGGTGACGAGCCCGCAGAACGACCTGAGCGCCGAGCACGGGCCGCTGTGGCTGGAGGGTGACGGCAGGGTCTGGGCGGCGTGGGCCCCGCCCTCGCCACCACTCCTGGCGGCGGGTGACCTACCGGGCGAGGGGCAGGCACCCTGAGCCGGCGACCCGCCGGGGTGCTCGGCAGGACCGGCGTGCGCTGATGGCGGCGTTCTCCGACGCGGAGGTGCTCGGGTGGCTCGAAGCGGCCAACGAGCTGGCCGCGGCCGCAGCCGAGACGGTCCGGCTCGACAGCCCCCGGCTCCGGCGGCCCGGGCAGCACCCGCTGGATCCTCGCCGGCTCGCCGGGCAGGTAGCCGTCGAGGCCCGCAACAAGCACCACGACCCGACCGACTGGGTCACCGGCACCGACGAGAGGATCGAAGCGAGGATCGCCGCCGAGCTGCACGCCCGGTTCCCCGACCACGGCTTCGAGGGAGAGG
>JAKARG010000390.1 GCA_021819345.1 Actinomycetes bacterium
GGACCCGAGGGTCCTCGGCTCCACGCTCAGGTGCATGTCGATGTAGGCGATCGTGCCGTTCGGCGAGACCGCGGTCGACCCGGGGGCGAGAGGGTCGCTGACCGAGGTGACGTGCGCCAGGTGCGACAGGTTGGCGACAGTCGCGGAGACCTCGCTCGCCACGGCGCCGACCGGACCGCTCCGCGCGTGGAGCACGACCTGGCCGACGTAGCCGCCGGCGGCGGGGTCGTTGGCAGCGAGCAGCACCCGTCCGGTGTTGGACTCGGTCCCGCTCAGGTTGACGTTGTCACTGTAGACGTGACCGATCGCGTGACCGAGGGAGATGGTGACCGCCAGGGCGATGACCCAGGTGGCGAGCACCCGCAACGGGTGGCGGGCGCAGGCGGATCCGATGCGCTGGAGGAGGGGCATGGGGGCAGTGTCGCACAAATAGGGTCAGTTGACAAGATACTTGGTGGTACCTTGGGCTCGTGCCAGGGGAAGGACCTCGCAGATCGGCCACCCGCCTGGTGGGGGCGACCGACCCTGCACCGGGGGCGACCGGAGGGCCGGCGCCCGAGGTCGCAGGGGCCCCGCCACTGCGGCCCGGCACTGGCGAACGAGCGGCGCCGGTGCCGCCCGGAGCGACGCGCCCCCGCCGGCCTGGCCGGCCCTTCTCCTCGGAGGGACCGGCGGTCACCCGGGGGGCGATCGTCGAGGCGGCGCTGGCCACCCTCCAGGGGGAGGGGTCGGCCGGCCTCTCGCTGCGCGGGGTGGCGCGGCGCCTGGGGGTGACGCTTCCGAGCATCCAGCGGCACTTCCCGACCAAGGACGACCTCTGGCGGGCCTGCGTCGACCTGGCCGTCGCCGAGGTGGCGGCAGAGCGCGCGGCAGTCGACGGATCGGGCCCGAGCGAGCTCGACTGGCTGGTTGCGCACCTCTGGGCACTGACCGAGCGCACCAGCCGCCTCCCCGGGCTCAGCTCGTCCATCCTGAACGACACCTCCGAAGGGTCCGGCCCTCGCCTCGACTACCTCGTCGCCCGGGCCGCTCCGGTGCTCGGGGTCGCCAAGAGCCGCCTGGAAGCGGCCCAGCTGGCCGGCCGGGTCCGCCGGGTCGACCCAGAGGTGGTGCTCGCCCTGATCGTCGTCGGGCTCAGCTCGGTGGCGAGCAGCCGGGCCGGCCTGCGGCGGCTCTTCGGCATCGACTTGGACGAACCGGCAGGTGCGGAGCGCTTCGTCGCAGCGATGGTCGAGCTGCTCCGCCACGGCCTGGCGCCGCCGTCCCCGGCTCGGCGGGGCAAACCGGGCGGGGAAGAGTAGGCTGGTATGTCACGACGACAGCCTGGGAGAGCTGGCATGGAGCGAGCATCGGCCGACGGACCGGCTGCGGGCTGGGACGAGGTGCGGGCCAAGGACGTGATCGCGCGCCTGGCCGGCCTGGACGGGCCGCTGCTGCCGGTGCTGCGAGGGCTGGTGGAGGAGCTCGGCTACATCGACCCCCGAGCGGTCCCCCTCGTCGCCGAGGCGCTGAACCTCTCGCGGGCCGAGGTGCACGGGGTGATCGGCTTCTACGCCGACCTCCGCCGTGAGCCACCGGGGAGGCGGGTGGTGCGGGTGTGCCGGGCAGAAGCATGCCAGGCGCTCGGAGCCGAGGCCCTCCTCGCCCACGCCTGCGAGCACCTCTCGCTGCGGGTCGGAGAGACCGCTCCCGACGGCGGGGTGAGCCTCGAGCAGGTGTTCTGCCTCGGCAACTGCGCGTTGGGGCCCTCGGTGATGGTCGACGGGGTGGTGGTGGGCCGGGTCGACGCGGACCGCTTCGACGAGCTGGTCGCCTCGGGGGCTCCTCGCCACCGGCCCGGGCCCACCAGCGGGCCGGTGAGGGTGTTCGTGCCGGCCGACAGCGCAGCCCGGGCGGTCGGGGCGGACGCAGTGGCGGCCGCCCTCGTGGAGCGGGCCGGGGGGGCCATAGGGCTGGTGCGCAACGGGTCGCGGGGGATGCTCTGGGCGGAGCCGCTCGTAGAGGTCGAGCTGGCCGACGGGACCCGGGTGGCCTACGGACCGGTCGCCCCCGACGACGTGGACGGCCTGCTCGACGCCGGCCTGCTCGAGGGCGGGGACCACCCGCTGCGCCTCGGACCGACCGAGCAGCTCGACTGGCTCGCCCGCCAGCAGCGGGTCACCTTCGCCCGGGTCGGCGTGGTCGACCCGGTGTCGACCGAGGACTACGAGGCGCACGGCGGCCTGGTCGGGCTGCGCCGGGCGCTCCGCATGGAGCCGGCCGAGATCGTCGCAGCAGTGACCGAGTCGGGGCTTCGCGGGCGGGGTGGCGCTGGCTTCCCGGCGGGGATCAAGTGGTCGACGGTCGCCGACGCCCGAGACGAGGTCAAGTACGTGTGCGCCAACGCCGACGAGGGCGACAGCGGCACCTTCGCCGACCGGATGCTGCTCGAGGGCGACCCGCTGCTGCTGGTGGAAGCGATGACGATCGCCGGGCTGGCGGTCGGTGCGACCAAGGGTTTCGTCTACATCCGCTCGGAGTACCCCGACGCGATCGGCACCTTCTCGTGCGCCCTGGCCGCCGCCGGCCGGGCCGGCTGGCTCGGGGCGTCGGTGCTCGGCTCGGGCCGCGCCTTCGACATCGAGGTGCGGGTCGGGGCGGGCTCCTACATCTGCGGGGAGGAGACCGCGATGCTGGAGAGCCTGGAGGGCCGGCGGGGCATGGTGCGTGCCAAGCCCCCGCTGCCGGCCGTCTCGGGCCTGTTCGGGCGACCGACCCTCGTGAACAACGTCTTGACCCTGGCGGCGGTGCCCGGGATCATCGCCGAGGGTCCCGACGCCTACCGGGCGCTCGGTGTCGGCCGGTCACGGGGGACGCAGATCTTCCAGCTCGGGGGGAACGTAGCTCGTGGCGGGATCGTCGAGCTCGGCTTCGGTGTCAGCCTCTCCGAGCTGGTGGCAGGCTTCGGCGGCGGGAGCGCGAGTGGGCGCCCGGTGCGGGCGGTCCAGGTCGGCGGCCCACTCGGCGCCTACCTCCCCGAGGCCCAGTGGGACCTGCCGGTCGACTACGAGGCCTTCGCCTCGGCCGGGGCGATGGTCGGCCACGGCGGGGTGGTGGTCTTCGACGACAGCGTCGACATGGCCCTCCAGGCCCGCTTCGCGATGGAGTTCTGCGCCGAGGAGTCCTGCGGCAAGTGCACCCCCTGCCGGGTGGGAGCCGTCAGGGGGGTGGAGGTGATCGACCGGATCATCGCCGGCGGCGACCCCGAGGCCGACATCGAGCTGCTGGAGGAGCTCTGCGAGGTGATGGCCGACGGGTCGCTGTGCGCCATGGGCGGCCTGACCCCGATGCCGGTGCGCAGCGCGCTGGCCCGTTTTCCCCAGGACTTCCGCATCCGCCGCCGGGAGGTAGCGACATGACGAGCCTACGAGAAGCCGACCTCGGGACCCCGGCCCGACCGGGTCCAGCCAACGTCGCGCTGAGCATCGACGGGGTCTCGGTGAGCGTGCCCGAGGGGACCTCGGTGATGCGCGCCGCGGCGCTGGCCGGGGTGGCGGTGCCCAAGCTGTGCGCGACCGACAGCCTGGCTGCGTTCGGGTCGTGCCGGCTGTGCCTGGTGGAGATCGACGGGCGGCCGGGCACGCCGGCGAGCTGCACCACCCCTGTCGC
>JAKARG010000009.1 GCA_021819345.1 Actinomycetes bacterium
GATCACCGGTTGGTTGGCGAAGAAGTCCACCGCCTCGTCGCAGGGCAGGTCGAGCACCTCGGCGATGTTCTTGCCCTTGAAGGCGATGTCGAGGGTGTCGCGGTTGTAGCGGGCCCCCTTGCAGACCTCGCAGGGCACGTAGACGTCGGGGAGGAAGTGCATCTCGATCTTGATGGTCCCGTCACCCGAGCAGGCCTCGCAGCGTCCGCCCTTCACGTTGAAGCTGAACCTGCCGGGCTGGTACCCGCGCACCTTGGCCTCGGTGGTCGAGGCGAACAGCTTCCGCACGTGGTCGAAGACCCCGGTGTAGGTCGCCGGGTTGGAGCGGGGGGTGCGCCCGATGGGCGACTGGTCGATGCTGATCACCTTGTCGATGAGCTCGACCCCCTCGATGCGGCGGTGGCGTCCGGGGACCTCCTTGGAGCGGTAGACCTTCTGCATCAGCGACCGCAGGAGGATGTCGTTGACGAGGGTCGACTTGCCCGACCCGCTCACCCCGGTGACCGCGACCATGCAGCCGAGGGGAAAGTCCACGTCGACGTTCTTCAGGTTGTGCTCCCGGGCTCCTCGCACCGTGAGGTACCCCTTGGCCTCGCGGCGCATCGCCGGCACCGGGATCGCCCGCCGCCCGGCGAGGTACTGGCCGGTGATCGAGCCCTTGGAGCGCAGCAGGGCGGAGACCGGCCCGCTCACCACCACGTTGCCGCCGTGCTCCCCCGCGCCCGGGCCGATGTCGACCACGTGGTCGGCGACCCGGATGGTGTCCTCGTCGTGCTCGACGACGATCACCGTGTTGCCGAGGTCGCGCAGCCTGAGCAGGGTGTCGATCAGCTTGCGGTTGTCGCGCTGGTGGAGCCCGATCGAGGGCTCGTCGAGCACGTAGAGCACCCCGACCAGCCCGCTGCCGATCTGGCTCGCCAGGCGGATCCGCTGCGCCTCCCCGCCGGCGAGGGTCGCCGCCGAGCGGTTGAGCGAGAGGTAGTCGAGCCCGACGTCCAAGAGGAACTGCATCCGTGCCTGGATCTCGCGCAGCACCCGGTCGGCGATCAGGTGGTCCCTCTCGGAGAGCTCCAGGCTGTCGACCACTCGGGCCGCCTCCCGCAGCGAGAGGTCGGAGAGCTGGTGGATGTCGTGGCCGGCGACGGTGACGGCGAGCGACTCCGGCTTCAGCCGGGCGCCGCCGCAGGCCGGGCAGGGCACCTCGCGCATGTAGCCCTCGATCGTCTCGCGCATGGTGTCGGACTCGGCCTCGCCGTGACGGCGCTGCAGGTAGGTGACCACACCCTCGTAGTGGGTGTGGTACGAGCGGGTACGGCCGAAGCGGTTGCGGTACTGGACGTGGACCTGCTTGGCGCCCGACCCGTAGAGCACCACCTTCTGGTCGGCTTTCCTCAGCTGCTGCCAGGGCATCGCCGGCGAGATCCCGTACGCCGCGCACACCGCCTCCAGCACCCGGCCGAAGTACTCTCCCCGAGCGCCGGCCCACGGGGCGATCGCGCCGTCCTCGATCGAGCGCTCCGGATCGGGCACGACCAGCTCGGGGTCGACCTCGAAGCGGGTGCCGAGACCGTCGCAGGTGGGGCATGCGCCGTAGGGGGAGTTGAACGAGAAGTTGCGCGGAGCCGGCTCGTCGAAGGAACGGCCGTCCACCGGGCAGGCCAGGTGCTGGCTGAAGGTGAGGACCTCCTCTCCGGCTCCCTCCTCGCGCGGGACGATCTGGACCTCGGCGATCCCCTCCGCCAGGCGCAGGGCGGTCTCCAGCGAGTCGGTCAGGCGCCGCTCGATCCCCGGGCGGGCCACCAGGCGGTCGATGACCACCTCGATGGTGTGCTGCTCGTAGCGCGCCAGCTCCGGCGCCGAGGCGAGCTCGTGGACCTCCCCGTCGATCCGGGCCCGGCTGTAGCCCTGGCCGGCCAGCTCCTCCAAGAGGCTGTGGTACTCGCCCTTGCGGCCCCGCACCACCGGGGCGAGCACCAAGAAGCGCGTCCCTGCGGGTAGCTCGAGCACTCGGTCCACGATCTGCTGGGGGGTCTGGCGCGAGACCGCCACGCCGTGCTCCGGGCAGTGGGCGATCCCCACCCGGGCGTAGAGCAGGCGGAGGTAGTCGTAGATCTCGGTGATCGTGCCGACCGTCGAGCGGGGGTTGCGCGAGGCGGACTTCTGGTCGATCGAGATCGCCGGCGACAACCCCTCGATGAAGTCGACGTCGGGCTTGTCCATCTGACCGAGGAACTGGCGGGCGTAGCTCGACAGGGACTCCACGTAGCGCCGCTGTCCCTCGGCATAGATCGTGTCGAAGGCCAGCGAGCTCTTGCCCGAGCCCGACAGGCCCGTGAAGACGATCAGCTTGTCCCGGGGGAGCTCGATGGAGATGTTGCGCAGGTTGTGCTCCCGGGCCCCGCGCACGACCAGCTTCTCTGCCACCTCCCCACGCTACCAGGGAACAGGCGTTCGATCGGCGGACCGCGCCGGCGCGAGGTGCCGGGCTCAGGTGGTCTCGTCGGTGGCGGCGGCGAGCAGCTCGATCGTGGGGTTGCGGATCGCCAGAGCCCCCTCGTACTCCCCCACCATCCCCTCGGCGGTCAGGCGGGCGGAGGGCTCCACGCCCTCCACCCTCCCCCGGCTGAAGATGAGGTTGATCCCTCCCGTCTCGTCCTCGAGGGTGCAGTTGAGCACCTGCACGCCGTCGCGGGGCTGGATCTCCACCGACCTCACGACCCCTGCGACCCGGGCCCGCCGGCGGTACTCGAGCCCGGCGATCGGCTGGCAGCCCGGCAGGTCCGCAGGCGGTGTGGGCCTGGTCGGCCGCGACCTTCGCTCCTCGGACTTCTTGGCCCGCGCGAGGCGCGCCTCGGAGAGCTGGAAGGGGACGATGGTCGCGCTCACGTTGGGCACCTCGGAGAGCACCACTGCGATCCGGTCCGCAGTCCGGTCGTGGAGCAGCCGGGAGGCGAGGCCGCCGAAGTCCCGTCGGGGCAAGAGGACCGTCACGTGGGTGTTGCCGTCGAGATAGGGCTGGATCAGGTCGAGGGTCGCTCGCCCGAGCCGGCGGTCGGGGCAGTCGAGGACCTCCAGGGGGACCTTCAGCCCCGCCTGGCGCCACGACTCCTCGAGCAGGTGGGTGCGGGCCGGGTCGATCCGGAAGTGGACGACCTTCACGGTGTCGGGCCCGAGCGAGCGCACGTAGCGGATGGCGTGGGCGGTGGCCAGGTCGAGCTGGTCGACGAGCAGCACGGCGACGTGGCGGCGCAGCGGCGGTGCCTCGGTCACCCGGCCGGCGCCGAGCTGCATCACCTCCTCTTCGCGCCGGTAGCGCCGGTTGATGCGGATGAAGCTGTAGACGAGGACCGGGAACAGCACCACTACCACCCAGGCGCCCTGGGTGAACTTGGTGACCGCGAAGACGATCACCACCACGAAGGAGAGCACGGAGGCGAAGCCGTTGATCAGCTGGCGCCGCCGCCACCCGCTCTCCCGGGTCCGGCGGTGGTAGCGGACCATACCCGCCCCCGCCATCGTGAAGCCGGTGAACACGCCGATCGCGTACACCGCCACGAGCGCGTCGACGTTGGCCCCGCTCGCGATGAGCAACAGCGACCCGACCGTGGCGAGCACGACGATGCCGTTGGAGAAGACCAGGCGGTGGCCCCGCTTGGTGAGCCAGTTGGGGAGGAACGCGTCGTGCGCGACGAAGCTCGTGAGGAACGGGAAGCCGCTGAAGCTCGTGTTGCCGCCGGTCCAGAGGATGGCGACGGTCGCGACGATCACGATGTAGTAGCCGGCGTGCGCCCAGCCGTGGGTCCCGAAGACGTAGTCGGCCTCCTGGGCCACCACGGTCGGGTAGCCGCTCAGGTAGGGCACGGCGTGGGTGATGTGGGCGAGCAGCGACACCCCGCAGACGAGGGTCCCGAGGATCGTGGACATGACCACGAGGGTCCGACGGGCGTTGCGGCCCGAGGGCGGGTGGAACGCCGAGACGCCGTTCGAGATCGCCTCGAGTCCGGTGAGCGACGAGCCGCCGTTGGCGAAGGACTTGAGCAGCACGAACACGCTCGCCCCGAGCAGCAGCCCCGCGTGGTCGACGGGGTGCAGCTCGTGCACCGCTCCGTGGATGTCGATCGGGTGGGCGTGGAGCTGGCCGAGCGCCGCCCGCACCAGGCCGGTGACGATGAGCACGGCCATGGCGGTGATGAACAGGTAGGTCGGCACCACGAACACCCGGCTCGCCTCGCGGATCCCGCGGAGGTTGGCCAGGCACATCACCGCGACCACCGCGACCGACATGATCACCGGGCCGTGGTCCCGGCCGAGGACCGGCAGCGCCGAGTCGACGTACGCGGTGCCCGCAGCGACCTGGACTGCGACGGTGACGGTGTAGTCGATGATCAGCGCGGCCGCGGCGACCTGGGCGACCCGTGGGCCGAAGTTCTCCCGCGAGACCATGTAGCTCCCGCCGGTCCGGGTGTAGACCATCACGACCTCGCGGTAGGAGAGCGTGACGAACAAGAGGATGACGACGATCGCCGCGGTCACCGGGAGCAGCAGGCTGAAGGCCGCCACCCCCACGGCGGGGATCAGCACCCGCAGCATCTCCTCGGAGCCGTAGGCGGTGGAGGAGATGCAGTCCGGCGAGAGCACACCGAGCGCGGCGAACTTGCTCAGCCGCTGGTCGTGGAGCTGCTCGGAGGTGAGCGGCGGGCCGAGCACCCGGTTCTTCAACCGGTAGCCGAGGGTCTCGGGGACCTGGCTCGGGGTGGTGAGGGGCAGCGGCGCCGGAGCCTGGCCGGGCTGGGCCCCGGGACCTGCCGTCGTGGTCACGCCAACAGTAAAGCCGCGCCGGGCGCCGGTCCACGAAGCAGCCGGGCGCAGCGGGGCCGCCCGTCGGGCGAGCCTGCTTGTGCGCGATCCCCGCCGCGTGTTCGGATGAGGGGGTGCACATCGTCGTGGTCGGTTGCGGCCGGGTCGGCTCCGAGCTCGCCACGACGCTCTCGGCCGCCGGCCACGAGGTGGTCATCGTCGACAAGCAGGAGGTCGCGTTCCGCCGGCTCACCGAGGAGTTCACCGGTTCCCGGGTGGTCGGGCTCGGCTTCGACCGGGACACCCTGGCTGCGGCCGGCGTGGGCGAGGCCGCCGCGCTCGCCGCGGTGACGAGCGGCGACAACTCCAACGTGCTCACCGCTCGCATCGCCCGGGAGTACTTCCACGTGCCCAACGTGGTCGCCCGCATCTACGACCCCCGGAGGGCGGTGATCTACCAGCGCCTCGGCATCCCGACCGTCGCAACCGTCACCTGGACCGTCGACCAGGTGGTGCGGCGCCTGCTCCCCGACCAGCCGGTCACCGAGTGGGTCGACGCCACCGGCCAGGTGGTCCTGATCGAGCGCTCGCTGGCGCCGGCGTGGGTCGGCCGCAGCCTCGACGAGCTCGAAGTGCCGGACGCCTCTCGCCTGGTGAGCGTCACCCGGGGCGGCTCTCCGCGCCTGGCCCGTCCCGGGCTGATCGGCCAGGAGGGCGACGTCGTCCACCTCGCGGTCCGCAAGGACCGTCTCGACCAGGTCAGACGAGAGCTGGGGGAGCTGGCGTGAGGGCGGTGGTGGTCGGCGCCGGCAACGTCGGGGTCTTCCTCGCTTCGGACCTGCGCTCGGCGGGCCACGAGGTCACCGTCTTGGAGCAGGACCCGGACCTCGTGGCCGAGCTCGCCGCTGCCCACCCCGAGGTCAGCTGGGTCGCCGGCGACGGCTGCGAGTACGTGACCCTCGATCACATCGGCCTGGCCCAGGTCGACGTCGTGGTTGCCGCCACCGGAGACGACGAGGACAACCTGGTGGTCTCGCTGCTCGCCAAGCAGGAGTTCGCCGTGCCCCGGGTCGTGGGCCGGGTCAACCACCCGAAGAACGAGTGGATGTTCAACCAGACCTGGGGCGTCGACGTTGCGGTGTCGACTCCCCACCTGCTCTCGGCCGTGGTGGAGGAAGCGGTGAGCGTCGACTCGCTCGTCCGGCTGCTCCGCCTCGACGCCTCGGGGGTCCGCCTCGTCGAGGTCACGCTCAGCGCGTCGTCGGCGGCCTGCGAGCGCAGCCTCGCCGATCTTGGCATGCCACGCGACGCGACGGTGGTCGCGGTGGTGCGGCGCGGGAGCGTCGTAGTGCCGCGTGGCGACACCCGTCTGGAGGCCGGCGACGAGATCCTGGCCCTGGTCGGACCCGACTCCGAGGAGGACGTCCGCCTCCTCCTCGCCGGCGGACCGGGCGCCGGCTCACCAGGGGCCAGCTAGCGCCGGCTCACCAGGGGGCAGCTGGCGCCGGCGAGAGCCCGGCCGCGCCGGCGACCCGGCGGGCTCAGGTGCTGGGCGCGAGCTGCTTCAGCTCCCGGCGCAGCTCGGCGATCTCGTCGCGCAGCCGGGCGGCGTACTCGAAGCGCAGCTCTGCGGCCGCTTCGCGCATCTCCTCCTCCAAGGTCGCGACCAGCCGGGCCAGCTCTCCCTGGGGGAGCTCTTGCAGGTCGTTTCGCGCCTTGTCCCGGCGCCGGCTGCGCCGGTCCTGGCCGGGGACCGGGGCCCCACCGCCCCGACCCTCGAGCATCACGAGGATGTCGGTGATCGCCTTGCGCACGGTCTGCGGGTCGATCCGGTGCTCCTCGTTGTAGCGCTGCTGCATCGCCCGGCGGCGATGGGTCTCGGTGATCGCCCGGCGCATCGAGTCGGTCTCGGTGTCGGCGTACATGATCACCTGCCCGTCAACGTTGCGGGCGGCCCGGCCGATCGTCTGGACGAGCGAGGTCTCCGAGCGCAAGAAGCCCTCCTTGTCCGCGTCGAGGATCGCGACGAGCGAGACCTCGGGGAGGTCCAGGCCCTCCCGCAGCAGGTTGATCCCGACCAGCACGTCGAACTCCCCGAGCCGCAGGTCCCGCAGGATCTCGATCCGCTGGATGGTGTCGATGTTGGAGTGCAGGTAGCGGACCCGCACGCCGAGCTCGAGCAGGTAGTCGGAGAGGTCCTCGGCCATCTTCTTGGTGAGGGTCGTGACGAGCACCCGGTCCCCCCGCCCGACACGGTCGTGGATCTGGGCGAGCAGGTCGTCGATCTGGCCCTTGGTGGGCTTCACCACCACCTCCGGGTCGACCAGGCCCGTCGGGCGCACGATCTGCTCCACCACCTGGGTGGAGAGCGAGAGCTCGTAGGCGGAGGGGGTGGCCGACATGAAGATGCACTGGTTGATCTTGGCGAACAGCTCGTCGTAGCGCAGCGGGCGGTTGTCGGCCGCCGAGGGCAGGCGGAACCCGTGCTCGATCAGCGTCTCCTTACGGGAGCGGTCCCCCTCGTACTGGCCGTGGAGCTGGGGCACGCTCTGGTGGGACTCGTCGACCACTAGCAGCCAGTCCGGCGGGAAGAAGTCGATCAGGGTGTGCGCCGGGTCGCCGGCCGCCCGCCCGTCGATGTGGCGGCTGTAGTTCTCGATGCCCGAGCAGGATCCGACCTCCGCCAGCATCTCCAAGTCGTAGGAGGTCCGCATCCTCAGCCGCTGCGCTTCGAGCAGCTTTCCCTGTGACTCGAACCAAGCGAGGCGCTCCTGCAGCTCGACCTCGATGCCGGCGATCGCCCGCTGCATCCGCTCGTCGCCGGCGACGTAGTGGGTGGCGGGGAACACGGTCAGCTCGTCGAGGTCCCCGAGCTGCTCGCCGGTGAGGGTGTCCACCGCAGAGATCCGCTCGATCTCGTCGCCGAACAGCTCGATGCGCACTGCGTGCTCCTCGTAGGCGGGGTGCAGCTCGATGGTGTCGCCCCGGACCCGGAACTTGCCTCGCACCAGGTTCATGTCGTTGCGCTCGTATTGCATGTCGACCAATCGGCGCAGGATCTCCCGTTGGTCGGACTCCCCCCCGCGCTCCAGGTGCAGGATCCGCTTGGCGTACTCCTCTGGAGACCCGAGACCGTAGATGCACGACACCGAGGCGACGACGATCACGTCGCGCCTCGTGAGCAGGGCGGCGGTCGCCGAATGGCGGAGCCGGTCGATCTCGTCGTTTATCGAGCTGTCCTTTTCGATGTAGGTGTCGCTCGAGGGGATGTAGGCCTCTGGCTGGTAGTAGTCGTAATACGAGACGAAGTACTCGACCCGGTTGTTGGGGAACAGCTCGCGCATCTCGTTGGCGAGCTGGGCGGCGAGGGACTTGTTCGGCGCGATGATGAGCGTCGGGCGCTGCACCTTCTCGATCGTCCAGGCGATCGTCGCGCTCTTGCCGCTCCCGGTGATCCCGAGCAGCGTCTGGAAGCGCTCGCCGCGCTCGACCCCGGCGGCGAGGGCGGCGACCGCCCGAGGCTGGTCGCCGGCGGGCTCGTAGTCGGAGACGACCTCGAAGGGCGGCACACCGTCACGCTACCGGGGCCCGCCGACACCCCCGCCGGTCGCGCTGCCCCCGGGGTCCTCCCGGCGCCGGGCGGCGAGGCCGAGGAGCCACTGCCAGGTGCGCCCGATCTCTACCTCGAGCGCCGCCCGGTCGCCGGAGTTGTCGACCACCCGGTCGGCCAGTTCGAGGCGCTCGGCCCGGCTCGGCTGGGCGGCGATCCGGGCCCGGGCATCGGCCTCCCCGAAGCCCCGCAGGGTGACGAGCCGCGCCAGCGCGACCTCCGTCGGCGCGTCGACCACCACCACCACGTCGAGCCCGTAGCGGTCCCTTCCGCCGCCGTCGAGCAGCGGCACCTCGAGCACCACCACCTCCCGGCCGGCGGCACCCTCGCAGCGGGCTCGAGCCACCATGAGCCGGCTGATCACCGGATGGGTGAGCGCCTCCAGCACGCGGCGCTCGACCGGATCGGCGAACACCCTTGCGGCCAGGGTCGCCCGGTCGATCCGCCCGTCGGGACCGAGCACCGCCGGGCCGAAGTGGGCGACCACCGGCGCGAAGGCGGGACCGCCCGGCTCGAGCACCTCCCGGGCGATCGCGTCGGCGTCGACCGAGCCGGCGCCGCGCGAGGCCAGAGCCGCAGCCACCGTGGACTTTCCCGAGCCGATCCCCCCGGTGAGACCGCAGCGCAGCACCGCCATCCGGGCCACGGTACCGGGCGCCGGTCTCGCGCCCTCGTGCCCGCAGCCCCTCGTGCCCGAGACCGGCGTCGCAGGGAGCACCCGCCCCGCAGGGTCGGGTCGGAGCAGGTCGGAGCAGGTCGAGCCGGCGCCAGCAGGCCGCGGTCGCGGTCAGCCGAGGAGCGAGGCGACGGGCACCGAGGCGAGGCCGTGGGCCTCTGCCACCGAGGGGTAGGTGAGCTGCCCCTCGTGGGTGTTGAGCCCGAGCGCCAGGCTCGGGTCCCGGCGCAACGCCTCGCGCCAGCCGTGGTCGGCGATCTCCAAGACGTAGGGAAGGGTGACGTTGGTGAGGGCGAAGGTCGAGGTGTGCGGGACCGCTCCGGGCATGTTGGCCACGCAGTAGAAGACCGAGCCGTGCACCCCGAACACCGGGTCCGCGTGGGTCGTCGGACGAGAGCTCTCGAAGCAGCCCCCCTGGTCGATGGCAATGTCGACCAGCACCGAGCCGGGCTTCATCGCTGCAACCAGCTCGTCGCTCACGAGCGTCGGGGCCTTGGCCCCGGGGACCAGCACCGCGCCGATCACGAGGTCTGCGTCGAGGCAGGCCCGCTCCACCTCGTAGGTGTTGGAGGCGACGGTCTGCAGGTGCCCCTGGTAGATGCGGTCGGCCTCCCGCAGCTTGGCGATGTTCTTGTCGAGCACCAGCACCTCGGCCTGCATCCCGAGCGCGATGGCCGCCGCGTTCATCCCCGAGACGCCCCCGCCGAGGACGACGACCTTGGCGGCGTAGACCCCCGAGACGCCACCCATGAGCACGCCCCGCCCACCGCCGTCGCGCTGGAGGTGGTGGGCACCGGCCTGGGGGGCCATGCGACCGGCCACCTCCGACATCGGAGCGAGGAGCGGGAGGCTCCCGTCGGGCAGCTCGACGGTCTCGTAGGCGATGCCCGTGGTGCCCGCCGACAGCAGGGCGTCGGTGCACTCCCGCGACGCGGCCAGGTGGAGGTAGGTGAACAACACGAGGTCCTTGCGCAGCCGGTGGTGCTCCTCGGCAACCGGCTCTTTCACCTTGAGCACCAGCTCGGCGCTGCCCCACAGCTCGTCGGGGTCCTCGACGAGGCGCGCTCCGGCGGCGGTCATCTCGGCGTCGGGGATCGAGGACCCCGAGCCGGCGCCCCGCTGCACGAGAACCTGGTGGCCGTGGCGGACCAGCTCGTGGACGCCCGCAGGGGTGCAGGCCACGCGGTACTCGTGGTTCTTCACTTCGGTGGGGACACCGATCTTCATCTGTTCGTCCTCCTGGGGCGTCGTCGGGTCGGGGGCGGGCTCCTCGGGCACGTCGCCAGTCGGAGCCGCCTCGGAGCTGGACCGGGCCGGGTCGGAGCCGGCTCGTCGCGGCTCAGGCGAGGTTGCTCATCACGTGCTTGATCCGGGTGTAGTCCTCGAGGCCGTACAGCGAGAGGTCCTTTCCGTAGCCGGAGTGCTTGAAGCCCCCGTGCGGCATCTCGGCGGCGATCGGGATGTGGGTGTTGATCCACACCGCGCCGAAGTCGAGCCGGCGCGAGACCCGCAGCGCCCTCGCGTGGTCCCTCGTCCACACCGACGATGCCAGGCCGTACTCGACGCTGTTGGCCCAGCTGAGCGCCTGGTCCTCGTCGGCGAAGCGCTGGACGGTGATGACCGGCCCGAAGATCTCGTCGGTGACCATCTCGTCACCCTGCTCGAGGCCTGCGACCACCGTCGCCGGGAAGAAGTACCCATCCCGCTGCAGCGGGGAGCCGCCGGCGAGCACCCGAGCGTGGTCCGGGGCGCGCTCGAGGAACCCGCTGACCCTGGCGAGCTGGGTCGGGTTGTTGAGCGGGCCGAAGTAGGCCTCGGGGTTGGAGGGACCGTCTGTCACCATGGCGCCGGCGGCTTCGGCGAGGGCGGCCACCAGGTCGTCGTAGATCGCCCCGGCGGCGAGCACCCGGGTTGCCGCCGTGCAGTCCTGGCCGGCGTTGAAGTAGCCGGCGCCGGCGATGCCCTCGGCGACCGCTGCGGGGTCCACGTCGTCGAAGACCACCACCGGAGCCTTGCCGCCGAGCTCCAGGTGCACCCGCTTCAGGTCGGCGGCTGCGGCGGTCGCCACCTCCCGTCCGGCCCGCACACTGCCGGTGATCGCGACGAGCTGGGGCACGGGGTGGGTGACGAGGGCGCGGCCGGTGTCCCGGTCGCCGCAGATCACGTTGAGGACACCGGGGGGAAAGACCTCGCCGGCGACCTCGGCCAGCAGCACCGTCGACGCGGGCGTGGTGTCGGAGGGCTTGAGCACCACACAGTTCCCCGCTGCCAGTGCCGGAGCGATCTTCCAGATGGCCATCATGAGCGGATAGTTCCACGGGGTGACCTGGCCGACGACGCCGATCGGCTCCCTCCTCACCCACGAGGTGTGCCCGGCCAGGTACTCGCCCGCCGAGCGGCCCTCGAGCACCCGGGCGGCGCCGGCGAAGAAGCGCACCTGGTCCACGCAGGGCGGGAGCTCCTCGGTGCGGGTGAGGCCGACCGGCTTGCCGGTGTTGGTGCACTCGGTGGCGACGAAGTCCTCGGCACGGGACTCGATCGCGTCGGCGAGGGCGAGGAGCATCCGCTGACGCTCGGCCGGGGTGGTGTCGCGCCAGCGCTCGAAGGCGCCGGCGGCCGCCCGGCAGGCGGCGTCGACGTCCTCTGGTCCCGACAGTGGAGCGGTGGCGTAGACCGCCCCGGTGCTCGGGTCGACGACGTCGGATCGGCGCCCGTCCTTGGCGTCGACCGACGAGCCGTCGACGTAGTTGCGCAACTCGATCGGCTTCTCGGGCACTGGTGCTCCCCCATCTGGTTCCGGATCGGTGGGCTCCGGGTCGGCGGCCGGGATCGGCCCTGTCTCTCCCATCATCCCACAGTCCGGTCGAAGAGGCAACGAATCCGTTGCGTCATCGCCTGGACCGCGAGTGTTTCCTTGACAGTTCGGGTAAGAAGGGGCAGAATCAATGAGCCGGCGATCGCTGCAGGGGTGGCTGCCGGGGAAAGGAAAGCCGTGGCGAGCCGAGCTACGGGTCGGCGCAGCTCGCGTCGGCCCGACGAGGTCCACGCAGGGCGTGTCTCGCTCTCGCCCGGCGAGGTCCCCGGTCGGCCGGACGACGCCCTGGTCGCGCCCCCGCCGGCCGCCAGCGGGGACGCCGCCGAGGCTGTGCGCCTGGCCGGGGCCGGCACCGGGGGGGAGCCGCAGTGCCCGGAGGCGGAGTCTCCGATCCGTGACGCGAGCGGGCGCCTCGACGAGCGTTCCAAGCGGATCATCGAGCAGCTGCAAGAGGATGCCCGCCGCTCCTATGCCGCCATCGCCCGGGCCGTGGGGCTCTCGGAGGCTGCCACCCGCCTGCGGGTGCAACGCCTGCTCGACGAGGGGATCGTGCAGATCGCGGCGGTGACCCGGGCGGAGGCGGTCGGGTTCCACCGCCAGGCGATGCTCGGTGTCCGGGTCGAAGGCGAGATCCGCGCGGTGGCCCACAAGCTCGGGAGCCTGCCCGAGGCCGAGTACGTAGTGGTCTGCGCCGGCCGCTACGACCTGCTCGTCGAACTGGTCTGCGAAGACGACCAGCACCTGCTCGACGTGATCGACAACAGCGTCCGAGCCGTCCCCGGCGTGCGTGACACCGAGACCCTCGTCTACCTACGAGTCGAGAAGGAGAGCTACCAATGGGGGACACGATGACCCCGTCCAGCGCCGGCCAGCCCGGCGAGGAGATCGCCACGGAGACCGGGGGCCGACCCGAGGAGGAGCCGGCGGGCGCGCAGCTGCTCGGTGTCGACGAAGCCCACCTCCAAGAGGCCGCCAAGCGGCACCTGTGGATGCACTTCACCCGGATGTCGACGTATCGCGACCACGACATCCCGGTCATGGTGCGCGGCGAGGGGCCGTGGGTCTACGACAGCCGGGGAAAGAGGTACCTCGACGGTCTCTCCGGGCTGTTCGTGGTCCAAGCCGGCCACGGTCGCCGGGAGCTGGCCGAGGCCGCGGCCCGGCAAGCCGGGACCCTCGCCTACTTCCCGCTGTGGAGCTACGCCCATCCGAACGCCATCGAGCTCTCCGAGCGGCTCGCTTCGCTCGCCCCGGGGGACATCGAGCGCGTGTTCTTCACCACCGGGGGTGGCGAGGCGGTCGAGTCGGCGTGGAAGCTCGCCCGCCAGTACTTCCGGGCGATCGGCCAGCCCGGTCGCTACAAGGTCATCTCGCGCAGCATCGCCTACCACGGCACGACCATGGGGGCACTGTCGATCACCGGTCTGCCCGACATCAAGGCCCAGTTCGAGCCGCTCGTGCCGGGGTCGGTGAGGGTGCAGAACACCAACTTCTACCGGGCTCCGCAGTACGGCGACGACCTGGAGGCCTTCGGGCGCTGGGCGGCAGACGACATCGAGGCCCGCATCGAGATGGAGGGTCCCGGCTCGGTCGCGGCGGTCTTCTTGGAGCCGGTGCAGAACTCCGGCGGCTGCTTCCCGCCTCCCCCCGGCTACTTCCAGCGGGTGCGGGAGATCTGCGATCGCCACGGTGTGCTGCTCGTCTCCGACGAGGTGATCTGCGCCTTCGGGAGGCTCGGCTCGTGGTTCGGCGCCGAACGCTACGGCTACCAGCCCGACATGATCACCTGCGCCAAGGGCCTGACGAGCGGGTACTCCCCGCTCGGGGCGCTGCTCGTGAGCGACCGGTTGATGGAGCCGTTCTTGTCGGGGACGGCCTCGTTCAGCCACGGCTTCACCTTCGGTGGCCACCCGGTGTCGACCGCGGTGGCGCTCGCCAACCTCGACCTGTTCGAGAAGGAGGACCTGGTCGGCGGCGTCGACCGGCGTGCCGCCGACTTCCGCCGGGTGCTCGAGGGCCTCCGTGACCTGCCGATAGTCGGCGACGTCCGCGGGGACGGGTTCTTCTACGGGATCGAGATGGTGAAGGACAAGGCGTCCAAGGAGAGCTTCGACGACGCCGAGTCCGAGCGGCTCCTGCGCGGCTTCCTCTCGGGTGCCCTGTTCGAGGCGGGCCTCGTGTGCCGGGCCGACGACCGCGGCGACCCGGTGATCCAGCTGGCCCCGCCGCTCGTCTGCGAGCAGGAGCACTTCGACCTGATGGGCGAGATCCTGCGCTCGGTGCTCACCGAGGCGTGGAACCGGCTCTGAGCGGCGTCGGCGCGGCCTCGGGCGACGCTGGCCCGGACCGCATCGGCTCCGGCCGCCCGGAGCCGGGCCAGCGACCCGTCAACGGGCAGCTCGGCTTCTGGCAGGCGTCGCTCGGGCCAGCTCCGCACCGCCCCGCCCTGGTCGAGCCCACCGAGGCCGACGTGTGCGTGGTCGGCGCCGGCTACACCGGGCTGTGGACGGCGTGGGAGCTGCGCCGCCGCCGCCCCGACCTTCGGGTCGTGGTCCTCGAGCGCGACCACGTCGGCTTCGGAGCGAGCGGCCGCAACGGCGGGTGGCTGTCGGGCCTGATGCCGGGCAACCGAGAGGTCATGGCGGCGGGTCCGGCCGGCCGAGCGGGGGTCGTCGGCCTCCAGCGTGCCCTGCAGGGCGCGGTCGACAGCGTGCTCGCCGCCTGCGACGAGGAGGGCATCGACGCCGACCAGGTGAAGGGTGGGACGCTCGGGGTCGCCCTCACCCCCGCCCAGCTCGGCCGTCTGCGGGCCCGCCTGGCCGAGGAGCGCGCCTGGGGTGTCGGCCCCGAGGACGCCTGGGAGCTGTCGGCCGAGGAGGTGGGAGCCCGCATCCAGGTCGCAGGCGTCCTCGGCGGGGTCTTCGACCCCCACTGCGCCCGGGTCCACCCGGCCAAGCTGGTGCGCGGCCTGGCCGACGCCGCCGAGCGGCGGGGCGTCGAGATCTTCGAGCGCTCCCCGGCGCTGCGAATCGCAGCCCACCGGGTGGACACCCTGGTCGGGCCCGTCCGGGCCCGTTGGATCGTCCGGGCCACCGAGGGCTACACCGCAGGGCTGCCCGGCCTGGCGCGCCAGCTGCTGGCGATGAACAGCTCGATGATCGTCACCGAGCCGCTCGGCGAGGACCGCTGGAAGGCGCTCGGCTGGGATGGCCAGGAGACGCTCGGCACGAGCGCCCACGCCTACATCTACGCCCAGCGGACCGCCGACGGCCGGATCGCCATCGGCGGTCGGGGTGTCCCGTACCGCTTCGGGTCGGGCACCGACTACCGGGGTGCCACCGACCCGGCCACCATCGACTCGCTGCGCGCGGCGCTCGGCCGGCTGTGGCCCGCCGCCGCTGACGTCGCCGTCGCCCACGCCTGGTGCGGGGTGCTCGGCGTCGCCCGGGACTGGTGCCCGAGCGTGCAGGTCGAGCGGGCCAGCGGGCTGGCCTCGGCCGGGGGCTACGTCGGCGACGGGGTCAGCACCTCCCACCTGGCCGGGCTCACGCTCGCCGACCTGGTCCTCGGCGAGGACACCGAGCGCACCCGGCTCGCCTGGGTCGGCCACCGGAGCCGGCCCTGGGAGCCCGAGCCGCTGCGCTGGATCGGCGCCCGCGGGATCTACGCCCTCTACCGTGCGGCGGACCGGGCCGAGGCCGACGGCCGGAGCCGGTCGTCGCTGCTCGCCCGGATCGCCGACGCGCTCGCCGGCCGCTGAGCGACCGGCGAGCAGCTCCCTCCGCCGGACCGCCTCTCGCCGGCGCCAGCGGTCCCCTCCGGCGCTCAGGCCTCTGCGTCGTCCTGCGCGGCCTCGCCGCCCGGCTCTGCGGGGGCCTCCGAGGTCCACACCGGCCCGTCCCCCTGCCCGGGCCGCGCCGCAGCCGCTGGGTTGCCGGCCTCGGCGGCGGCAGCGGTCTCCTCCAGGTACTCGGCCCAGGCTGCCTGTGCCTCGGACTCCGGCTCGAAGTCGGCAAAGCTCGGCCCGACGTAGTTGCCCTGTTCGTCGTAGGTGTGCTCGCCGAAGGCCTCCCGGTACTCCGCGGCGACCTCGCCACCTTCGGCGGCCTGCTTGATCGACAGGCTGATGCGCCGGCGCTGCAGGTCGATGTCGATGATCTTGACCCACAGCTCCTCGCCGGGGGTGACGACCTGCTCGGGGAGGTCGACGTGGTGGACCGCCATCTCCGAGATGTGGACCAGGCCCTCGATGCCCTCCCCCACCTGGACGAAGGCTCCGAAGGGGACGAGCTTGGTGACCCGGCCGTAGACCAGCTCCCCGACGCGGTGGGCGGAGGCGAACTCCTGCCAGGGGTCCTGCTGGGTGGCCTTCAGGGAGAGGCTGATGCGCTCTCGCGACAAGTCGACGTCGAGCACCCTGACCTCGACCTCGTCGCCCACGTTGATCACCGAGGAGGGGTGCTCGACGTGCTTCCAGGAGAGCTCGGAGACGTGGATCAGCCCGTCCATGCCGCCGAGGTCGACGAAGGCCCCGAAGTTGACCACCGAGGACACGACCCCACGGCGGACCTCGCCGGGCTTCAGGTTGGTGAGGAACTCGTCGCGCTGCTCCTTCTGGCTCTCCTCGAGGTAGGCCCTGCGGGACAGCACGACGTTGTTGCGGTTCTTGTCGAGCTCGATGATCTTCGCGTCGATGGTCTTGCCCACGTAGGGGAGCAGGTCCCGCACCCGCCGGAGCTCGACGAGCGACGCCGGCAGGAAGCCCCGCAGGCCGATGTCGAGGATCAGGCCGCCCTTCACCACCTCGATGACCGGACCCGAGACGACGCCGTCCCGCTCCTTGATCGCCTCGATCGTCCCCCAGGCCCGCTCGTACTGGGCCCGCTTCTTGGACAGGACGAGCCGACCTTCCTTGTCCTCCTTTTGGAGCACGAGGGCCTCGATGTGGTCGCCGACGCTCACCACCTCGCTCGGGTCGACGTCGTGGCGGATCGACAGCTCCCGAGAGGGGATCACGCCCTCGGACTTGAAGCCGATGTCGAGCAGGACCTCGTCCTTGTCGACCTTGACGACGGTGCCCTCGACGATGTCACCATCGTCGAACTCGACGATGGTGCCGGCGATGGCGTCCTCGAGCGACTGCCCACCGAGGTCGTCGACCACCACCTGGCGCGGGACGTAGGCACCCGTCTCGTCGAAGGATCCCATCTGGGACGGGGAGGTGTCGGTCATCTCGGTCGGCCTTCTTTCCGGACGGGACCCCGCTCAGTAGGTCGCGGCGGGGCGGGCGGCGAGCCCTTCGCCGCAGCGTGGATGCTACACCGAGGACCTGGAGGCCCGACCCGCACCCGGGGGACCCGGAACCCGCCGGGCCCGGCGGGGTTGCCCGGCGCAGGTGCCAGACTCGGGTCATGGCCGAGCCGGGTGCCAGCGTCGTCGCCCGGGCGTATGCGATCGCCGAGGACCTGCTCTGGCCCGCTGCAGCGGCGATCGACCGTGCGCCGGCGGTCCCGGTGGGCTACCTCGACGCGCTGGCCGCCGCCGGGCTCTACGGCCTGTACGGTCCGGCGCACGCCGGCGGTCTCGACGCCGACGCGCCGAGTGCCGGGCGGGTGGTCGCCGCGCTCGCCGGCGCGAGCTGCGCGACCGCCTTGGTCTGGGTGCAGCACCACAGCGCGGTCCGCCTCGCTGCTGCGGCTCCCCCGTCGGTTCGCGATGCCTGGCTGGGCCGGCTCTGCAGGGGTGAGGTCCGCTCGGGGATCGCCGTCGCCGCCATGCGTCGGCCGGGACCGCCTGCGATGACCGCCCGGCCTCTCGGGCGAGGCGGCGGGTGGGTCCTCGACGGATGGGCGCCGTGGGTGACCGGCTGGGGCCTGGTCGACGTCGTGGCGGTGGCCGCCCGCCACGGGGACGACCTCGTGTGGTCGCTGGTGGACGCCGTGGGCAGCTCCTCGGTGCGGGTGGAGCCCCAGCCCCTCGCCGCCGAGGCGGCGAGCGCGACCGTGGCGCTCACCCTGAGCGGCCATCGCGTCGAGGCCGGTCGGGTCCTCGCCGTCGAGGCCTACGAGCAATGGCGGGCGCGCGACGCCCGGGGGCTGCGCCACAACGGCTACTTCGCTCTCGGCGTGACCGAGCGGGCCGCCCGGCTGCTCGGCTCGACCGAGCTCGCCGCCGAGGCCGAGGCGTTGGCGACCGCCCTCGACGAGGGGCGCGACGAGCTGGTGGCGGGCGTGCGCGCCGAGGCGTCCCTGCTCGCCGTCAGGGCGACCACCGCGCTGGTCGCCGCAGGCGGGGGTGGCGCGGTCGGCCTCGGCGACCCCGCCCAGCGCCTCGCCCGGGACGCGATGTTCCTGCTCGTGTTCGGCCAGACCCCCTCCATCCGGGGCGAGCAGCTCGCCCGCTTGCTCCCCGGCGGGACCCGGTCCTAGCGGCCAACCGGTCGGGCTCGAGCGCAGGCGGTCAAGACTTGGCGGCGGCCCAGGTGTCGCCCCAGGAGAGGTTGACCTCGAGCGGCACCGACAGGCTGGCTGCGCCCCGCATGGCGTCGACCACCACCTGCGACGCGCTCTGCTCCTCCTCGGGCGGCACCTCGAGGATCACCTCGTCGTGGACCTGGAGCACGAGCCGGCTGGCCAGGTCGGACTCGGCGAGCCGCTCGTCGAGGCGGACGATGGCCACCTTGAAGATGTCGGCGGCGAGCCCTTGGATCCCGGCGTTCATCGCCTGGCGCTCCCCGGCGGCGCGTACCTGGTAGCGGGTGGACTGGAGCTCTGGGATCAGCCGACGGCGGCCGAAGAGGGTCTCGGTGTAACCCCGGTCGCGGGCCTCGGCCACCACCCGGTCCATGTAGCTGCGGACGTTCGGGAAGGCGGCGAAGAACGCCTCGAGGATCTCGTTGGCCTCGGTGACCGGTATGGCAAGACGCTGGGCGAGCCCGTAGGACTCCATGCCGTAGGCCAGCCCGTAGGAGACCATCTTCGCCTTGGAGCGCATGGCGAGGGTCACCTCGGAGGGATCGACCCCGAAGATCCGGGCTGCGGTGCTGCGGTGCACGTCGGTGCCGTTGCGAAACGCCTCGATGAGCCCCGGGTCGTCGGCCAGGTGCGCGATCACCCGCAGCTCGATCTGGTTGTAGTCGGCGACGAGGAACCGCCTGCCCTCCGTCGGCACGAAGCAGCTCCGCAGGCACCGACCCTCCTCGGTGCGAACCGGGATGTTGTGCAGGTTGGGCTGGTCGGAGCTGAGCCGCCCGGTCCGGGCAACGGTCTGGTTGAAGGTCGCGTGGATCCGACCGTCGGGGGCCACCTCGCCGAGCAGCGACTCGCCGTAGGTGGAGCGCAGCTTCTCCACCTCCCGGTAGCGGAGCAGGGCCTCGACCACCGGGTGCTCGCCGCGAAGGCGCT
>JAKARG010000391.1 GCA_021819345.1 Actinomycetes bacterium
CGGGGACCAAGGTCATCCTCCGTCACGCCGAGGCCCTCGACACCGCCGGGGAGCTCTACACGGTCAACCTCCGCAGTGCCCGCCAGGTCGACGAGCTCGTCCTTGCCGGGACCGGCGAGGAGCTCTTCACACCTCGCTTCAGCGTCCACGGTTTCCGCTACGTCGAGGTGAGCGGCCTACCCGCCCCCATCAGCGTCGATGACATCACCGCTGTGGCGCTGTATGCCGACATGGAGCCCGTCGGCACCTGGAGCTGCTCGGACCCGCTGCTCGACCAACTCCAGAGCAACATCGTCTGGGGCCAGCGGGGCAACTTCTTGTCGGTGCCGACCGACTGCCCCCAGCGAGACGAGCGCCTCGGCTGGACCGGCGATGCCCAGGTCTTCGTCTCCACTGCCGCCTTCAACTACGACGTCACGAGCTTCATGCGCAAGTGGCTCGGCGACGTGTGTGACGGCCAGCGTCCCGGCGGTGGCGTCCCCTTCGTCGCCCCCCACCTACGCAACCCCGACGACCGAGGGCTCAGCGAGGAGGAGCAGAGCTCGGCCGGCTGGGGGGACGCCATCGTGATGGTCCCCTACGAGATCTGGCAGGCAACAGGAGATCTCACCCCGGCCCGCGAGTCCTTCGAAGGCGCCCTGGCCTGGACACGCTGGCTCGAGCGTTGGAGCACCGACGGGCTCCGCCCGGCCAGCGGCTTCGGCGACTGGCTCTCACTCGGGCCGCAGACGCCGAAGGATCTCGTCTCCACCGCCTTCGCCGCCCATGTGCCCCGGCAGCTCGCCGAGCTGGCGCGGGCGCTCGGCCACGAAGAGGCCGAGGCTGCGGCGCTCGACGCCCAGCACCGCCGGACCCGGGAGGCCTTCCGCCGAGCCTTCGTGCGAGGCGGCGGAGAGGTGGCGAGTGGCACCCAGGCCGCCTACGTGCTCGCCTTGGCCTTCGAGCTGCTCGACCCCGACGAGGTGCCGGCGGCCGTCGGGCGCCTAGTGGCCGACATCGAGGAGCGCGGCTGGCACCTGTCCACCGGCTTCCTCGCGACGCCGTACCTCCTGCCCGTGCTAGCGAACCACGGGCGCTCCGACATCGCCTGGAGGCTGCTCGCCCAGCGCAGCTACCCCTCCTGGCTCTACCCGGTGCTCCACGGGGCGACGACGATGTGGGAGCGTTGGGACACCTGGACCGAGCACGGAGGCTTCCAGGACCCGCACATGAACTCGCTCAACCACTACGCCTACGGCGCAGTCGGGTCGTTCCTCTACCGCTACGTGGCGGGCCTCTCCCCACTCGCTCCCGGCTACCGGCGCTTCCGAGTCCGACCCATACCGGGTGGAGGGCTCACCCATGCTCGGGCAGAGCTCAACAGTCCCCACGGGCCGATCCGCGCGTCCTGGCAGGTCGGGCCCGACGAGACCACCTCCCTGCAAGTGGTTGCGCCCGTCGGCACCGAGGCCGAGGTCTGGCTCGGCGCCGTCGGCGAGGAGCAGGTCACGGAAGCCGGTACCCCACTCACAGCACTGGCAGCACTACGTGGGATCGAGCACCGCCACGGTCAGCTGGTCGTCACGCTCGGCTCCGGGAGCTACGACTTCACGGTCAGCAGCGATCACTGATCGCCGACGGCACCTCCGCCAGAGCCGACCCCGCCCCTCTCGGAGCCCCACCCTCGACCAGAGAACGCCTGAGTCGGTCGACTCATCGACACGGACAACACGAAGCAGCGATGGCACCACCCACCACAGCAGAGGACCGCGACGGCGAGAGTCGGCTCCTGGGTGAAATTGCCCTGCGCGCTCTCAGCGCCACGGACTCGATTCGACCCTCACGACCGACCAGCTCGACGACCTCGACCGAAAGGGTTTCCTGTCACTGCCCGGCCGCCCGAACCGCAACCAGCTCGAGTAGCTGTGCGACCTGCTCAACCGCCGTAGCGCGACTCCAGTCCTCGCCAGAGATCGCCCGGCGGTTCTTCCGCCGTCGCCACGGTCACGAAGCGCCCCTCGGTGGCCGAGGTGATGGCTGCTTCGATCGCGGTCTGAGCGGCGACCGCGTCGTAGCCCGAGCCCTCGATCTCGGTGTGGTCCACCCCGGCGGAGACCTGCTCGATGAATCGCCCGATCCGAGCCGTGAAGGTCTCGGGGAAGCTGCGCATGCCGCCGAGGTGGTGCTGGGTCTCCACCTGCGGACCGTCCCGCGGAGCATACGACAGCGAGTCGTAGCCGTTCTCGACCAGGACACGCCCCTTGGAACCAGTGATGTCTGCAAGATCGCGCGGCCAGTCCGGGCCGGCGTCGTAGCTGCCGGCCAGGCTCCCGATGGCTCCGCTGCGGAACCTCACGATGACCTCCACGTTGGACCATATCTTTCGGCCCGCTCCCCTGTTGGCGAACGCGGCAACCTCGCTCAACTCGCCGCCGTAGAAGCGCAGGAGGTCGAAGGAGTGCGGATGCAAGGAGCGCAGGTGGAACCAGGGGGACGACTCGTTGGGATTGGCGATCCACATGCGCAGGCGGACCATCGCCAACTCGCCGATGCGACCGGCGTCGATCCACTGCTTGGCGCGCTGGACCGAGGGGGTGAAGCGGTGGTTGAAGTCGATCCCATAGGGCACGGAGAGATCGGCCGCACACCGGGCCATCTCGCGCGCCTCGTCGAGGCTGTTGGAGATCGGCTTCTCGCCGAGCACGGCGACGCCGGCGCGTAGCAGCGCCATGGTCGGCGCGTAGTGGTCGCCGCCGTTGTCGGCCCCCGAGGTGGCCACGCTCGCGAGCTCGAGTCGGCGCTCGCCGGCGAGCAGCCTCTCGACCGAGGTGTAGGCGGCCACGCCGAGCTCGGCAGCCGAGCGGCGAGCGCGCTCTTCGATCAGATCGCACACGGCGACCAGCTCGGTGCCGGGGTTGTCCCGGTAGACCTGGGCATGGAGCCGGCCGATCGGTCCCATCCCCACGACCGCCACCCTCAGCAACCCGCCACCTCCGCCGTGCGTGATCCCGCTGCGCCTGCGCTCATGATCCCCCTCGGCGGTCTCGGAGCGCTGCCAGCTGGGGGGGTGCAGCCACCCGCGGCTCCCCTGGCCAACGCGCTTGCGGTCGCATTGGATCAGCCGCCCGCCTGCAGCCGACGCCCGGCGGCAGGATCACCAATGTGCAGGGAGTCGTAGGCTTCTTGGCTGGTCTCGAAGGGAGCTCGGCCGGCCATGCGGTGTCAGTCCACCATCTGCTCGATCGGGTTGGCGCGTCCCGTCGCCTCCGTGCGAGCAGCGATGTGGGCTTCCATGCGCTCGCGTAGCTCGGCCACCACCTCCGGCCGCCGGTCGGCCAAGTTGAGCTCTTCTGCCGGATCGGCCCGTAGGTCGTAGAGCTCGACGCTCGGCTTGAAGTGGAAGTCCGGCTCCAGGGCGACGATGAGCTTCCAGTCCGCAGTCCGCCAACCGTGCTTGCGCATCCACGTCGCCTCGGTCAGGTACATCTGCAAGTCGCGGCTCGGCTCTGCGCCGCCCACGAGGTCGAGCATCGAACGACCGGTCACGTCCTCGGGCGTGAGCGAGGAGAGGCCCGCCAGCTCCAACAAGCTAGGCAGGAGGTCGGCGTGCTGGCAGGGTCCCGAGATCCTCCGTCCGGCGGGGAGCCGGCCGGGATAGCG
>JAKARG010000392.1 GCA_021819345.1 Actinomycetes bacterium
AGGTCGTATCGGCGGCGCCGGAGCTGGTCGTGCGGGTACCCCCGCAGATCGCCGCGTACCTGGTGGCGAAGGGCTCGGTGACCGTCGACGGCTGCAGCCTGACGGTGGTCGAGGTCACCGGCGAGACCTTCTCGGTGGCGATCGTGCCCCACACCGCGGCGGTCACCACGCTGTCGGCCAAGGCGGTCGGCGACCGGGTCAACCTCGAGGTCGACGTGGTCGCCAAGTACGTGGAGCGGCTGGTCGGGCGCCTCGTCGCCCCAGCGCACCCGGCGGTGCCCCGGTGAGCCCGACTGCGGTCGAGGAGGCGGTCGAGGCCTTCCGGCGGGGGGAGCCGGTGGTGGTCGTCGACGACGAGGACCGGGAGAACGAGGGCGACCTGGTCGTCGCCGCGGCGCACGCCACCCCCGAGGTGATGGCCTTCTTCGTGCGCCACACCTCCGGGCTGATCTGCGCGTCGGTCACCGCGGAGCGCGCCGACGAGCTCGACCTGCCCTTGATGGTGGCCCGCAACACCGAGTCCCAGCGGACTGCGTTCACCGTCACCGTCGACTACCGCCACGGCACCACCACCGGGATCTCCGCCGCCGACCGCTCCCGCACCGCCCGCGCCCTGGTGGACCCCGATGTCCGAGCCGGCGACTTCAACCGTCCCGGCCACCTGCACGTGCTGCGCGCCCGTCCCGGCGGGGTGCTCAAGCGCGCCGGGCACACCGAGGCGGCGGTCGACCTCGCCCGGATGGCCGGCCTGCCCCCGGCGGGGGTCCTCTGCGAGGTGGTGAGCGCCGATCGACTGAGCATGGCTCGGCGCCCCGAGCTCGAGAGCTTCGCCTCCGAGCACGGGCTGGTGCTCGTGAGCATCGCCGACCTGGTCCGCTACCGGCGGCGCACCGAGCGGCTCGTCGAGCGGGTCGCCTCGGCACGCATCCCGACCGAGTGGGGCGACTTCGACTGCGTCGCCTACCGGAGCGAGGTCGACTCCGAGACCCACCTCGCCCTCGTCCGGGGCCAACCCGCCGGCGCTGCGAACGTGCTCGTCCGGGTGCACAGCGAGTGCCTGACCGGCGACGTGTTCGGCTCGCGCCGCTGCGACTGCGGCTCCCAGCTGCACGAGGCGATGCGCTTGATCTCCGAGGCCGGGGTGGGGGTCGTCGTCTACCTCCGGGGCCACGAGGGACGAGGCATCGGCATCGCGAGCAAGCTCGACGCCTACCAGCTCCAAGACGGCGGGCTCGACACCGTCGAGGCCAACCTCCATCTCGGCCTGCCGGTGGACAGTAGGGAGTACGGCATCGGGGCGCAGATCCTCGTCGACCTCGGCATCACGACCATGCGTCTTTTGACCAACAACCCCTCCAAGCGGGGTGGCCTCGAGGGCTACGGGCTCGAGATCGTCGAGCGCGTCCCGATCCTCACCGAGCCCACCGCCGAGAACCTCCGCTACTTGCAGACCAAGCGGGACCGGATGGGCCACGAGCTGCCGGGGGCGGGAGCCGCAGGTGGCTGAGCCGAGCCTCTACGAGGGTCGCCTGGACGGGACCGGGATGAGGGTGGCGATCGCCGCCAGCCGCTTCAACCACCTGGTCGTCGACCGGCTCCTCGAAGGCTGCCTCGACGGGTTGCGCCGTCACGGAGTGGCCGATGCCGACATCTCGATCGCCCGGGCGCCGGGCGCCTTCGAGCTGCCGGCGGTCGCGGCGCGCCTCGCTTCGAGCGGGCGCTTCGACGCGGTGGTCGCCCTCGGTGCGGTGATCCGGGGCGCCACCGGCCACTACGACCTGGTCGCCGGCCAAGCTGCCGCCGGCGTGGCCCGCGCGGCGCTCGACTCGGGCCTGCCGGTCGTGTTCGGGGTGCTCACCACCGAGACCATCGACCAGGCGCTGGAGCGGGCGGGGACCAAGGCCGGCAACAAGGGCTACGAGGCCGCGGTGGACGCGATCGAGCTGGTCGACCTCTACCGCCGGCTGCCCGCTGGCCCCTGAGGTGGGAGCGCAACCTTCGTCCGGCCGGCAGCTGCGCCCCCTCCGCCGGGTGGGTTGAGCCAGTGCTGCGGCTGGTCCTGCCCAAGGGCTCCTTGGAGCGAGCCACCCTGGAGCTGTTCGAGGCCGCCGACCTCGGGGTCTCGCGCAGCTCCTCGGTCGACTACCGGGCGAGCGTCGACGACCCGCGCATCTCCGAGGTCATGATCCTGCGCCCCCAGGAGATCCCCGAGTACGTCTCCGAGGGCCTCTTCGACCTCGGGATCACCGGGCGTGACTGGATCGAGGAGACCGGCGCCGAGGTGGCATCGGTCGGCGAGCTGCGCTACTCGAAGGCGAGCGATCGGTCGATCCGGGTGGTCCTCGCCGTGGCCGAGCACTCGGCGGTGCAGGCGGTCGCCGACCTTCCAGCCGGGGTCCGGGTCGCCACCGAGTACCCGCGGCTCACCGAGCGCTTCCTCCGCGCGCACGGGGTCGACGCCGACGTCCGGCTCTCCCACGGGGCGACCGAGGCCAAGGTCCCCGAGATCGCCGACGCGGTGGTCGAGATCACCGAGACGGGCAGGGCGCTTCGCGCCGCGGGCCTGCGGGTCGTGGCCACAGTGCTCACCTCCTCCACCGAGCTGATCGCCAACCCGGTGGCGCACGCCGACCCGACCCGCCGCCACGCCATGGAGCAGCTGCGCACCCTGCTCCAGGGTGCGCTCCTCGCCCGGGGGCGGGTGCTGGTCAAGCTGAACGTCTCCGCCGTAGCCCTCGACGGGGTGATCTCCCGCCTCCCGGCGATGAAGGCGCCGACGGTCTCGGAGCTGTTCGGCGGGAACGACTTCGCGGTGGAGGCCGTCGTGGCGAAGCGGGAGATCAACACCTTGATACCCGAGCTGAAGGACCTCGGGGCGAGCGACATCATCGAGCTGCCGATCGCCAAGATCGTGCCTTGAGGCCGGCGGCCGGCGGAGCCGCCCGCTACGGGCGCCGGCCGGCGACGACCACCGGGGTGGTGACCGCCTACGACGCCGAGGTGGGCCTCGGGGAGGTGACCACTTCGGACGGCTGCGTCGTCGGCTTCCACTGCACCCAGATCGCCGACGGGTCCCGGGACATCCCAGTCGGCGTCCCGGTCGCCTTCGTCGTGCTCGCCGGTCGGGGCGGGCGCTGGGAAGCGGGGTCGCTCAGCCGCGCACCGCAGGCCCCCCGGCCGCCCGGGCCCGTTCCACATAGGCCAGGCGCAGCTGGTCGAGGGCCCCGATGAGCTGGGGCTCGGCCTCTCCGAGGCGACCGGCCATGCCCTCGACGAGCGCGCCGAAGGCGTCGATCGCGACCCGCGCCTCGCCGAGGCGGGGCGGCTCGGCCGACAGGTGCAGCGCAGCGAGCTGCCAGAGCCCGACGGCGTGCTCCACCACGACGACCTCGGCGGGGGTGCGGGAGAGCTGCTCGGCCATCGCGGCCATCTCGGCTTGGAGCTCGGCCTCGGTCGGCTCCCGCTCGCTCGACGGAGCCGCCTCGGCGCGGGGCTGGTCGCTTCGGCCGACGGGGTGCTCGCCGCTGGGTGTCCAAAGGGTGCTCACTGCGCTACCCTATGGCCTCTACAACCAGGGAAGCGGGGCGCCAGCGCCCCCACCTGGCCACCGAAGGGCGCCGGGGTTCCGG
>JAKARG010000393.1 GCA_021819345.1 Actinomycetes bacterium
CGCCCCGGGAAGGGGGGCGTCGCCCTCGGAGGTCGCGCTGCTCTCGCGGCGCCTCGAGCGCCTGGTGCAGCTCTACCGGGAGCGCTTCGGGGTGGACGTCTCGGTCATCGGTGGTGCCGGTGCCGGCGGCGGGCTCGCCGGCGGGCTCGCCGCCCTCGGTGCGTCCCTGGCACCGGGCTTCGAGGTCGTGGCCGAGGAGCTCGACCTCGCCGGAACGCTCGAGGGTGCCGACCTGGTGGTCACCTCCGAGGGCGTCCTCGACGGGGAGCCCTTGGGCGTCGGGGGGTCCTCCGGCGCCGGGGTGCTCGGCGCGGTGGCCGCGGGGGTGGCAGGGCTCGGGGCCGAGCTCGGGGTGCCCGTCTTGGTGGTCGCCGGCGACGCCGCCGGGCCCTGGGCCGATCCCGAGCAGCGGGCCCGGGCCCTCGACGAGCGCCCCTCGGTGGACGTCGAGGTGCTCTCCGAGCGCTTCGGCCGGGCCAGGGCTGTCGCCGACCCCTGCGGCTGTGTCGAGGAGGTCGTCGCCGGCTGGATCAGGCGCCTCTGAACCCAGGACGCCGGCATGCACCCGGAGCGCAGAGGGATTGCGCGAGCGTCGCCGGCACGCCATGATGGTGGCGGAATCATCAAGAGCGGCTGAGGGACGGGCCCTTCGACGCCGCGGCAACCTGGTCGTTTGTCGACCCAAGGTGCCAATGCCCGCATCGATGAGGAGGTCGACAGCTTGACTTACGTCCAAGGGTTGGTGTGCCGTGAGTGCGGCCGCCGGCGTCCCGCCGAGGCGCTCCACTCCTGCGAGTGGTGCTTCGGTCCCCTCGAGGTGGTCTACGACTACGAGGCGATCGCCCGGGCGGTGAGCCGGGAGGCAATCGCGCGAGGGCCGCGCTCGATCTGGCGCTACGCCCCGCTCCTGCCCGCCGAGGAGGCCGGGGCGGTCTCGCTCGGGGCCGGGCTCACCCCGCTGGTGCGCGCCGAGCGGCTCGCGGCCGAGCTCGGCCTCGGGGAGCTGTGGATCAAGAACGACGCGCTGAACCCGACCGGCTCGTTCAAGGACCGGGTCGTCTCGGTGGCCCTCAGCCGAGCGCGTGAGCTCGGCTTCGAGGTGGCGGCCTGCGCCTCGACCGGCAACCTGGCCAACTCCGTCGCCGCCCATGCAGCCCGAGCCGGGATGCGCTCCGTGGTCTGCATTCCCGCCGACCTCGAGCCGGCCAAGATCGCGGCGAGCGCGGTGTACGGGGGGACGGTGATCGCCGTGGAGGGCAACTACGACGCGGTCAACCGGCTCTGCGGAGAGCTGGCCGGGGAGCACCCGGACTGGGCGCTGGTCAACGTCAACCTCCGGACCTACTACGCCGAGGGGTCCCGCACCCTCGCCTTCGAGGTAGCAGAGCAGCTCGGCTGGCGAGCTCCCGATCACGTCGTCGTGCCGGTCGGCTCGGGCAGCCAGCTGACCCGGATCGCCCGTGGGTTCGAGGAGCTCCACACCGTCGGCCTGCTCGACGAGGAGCCGGAGGTGAGGGTGTCGGGCGCGCAGGCGGCGGGGTGCTCGCCGGTGGCCACCGCCTTCGCCGAGCGCTCCGACGACATCCGCCCGGTCCGGCCCGCGACGATCGCCAAGTCGATCGCCATCGGCGACCCCGCCGACGGGCCCTATGCCTTGGAGGTGGTGAGGCGCTCGGGCGGTGGGTTCGGGTCGGTGACCGACGAGGAGGTCGTCGAGGGCATCAGGCTGCTGGCGCGCACCGAGGGGATCCTCACCGAGACCGCCGGCGGGGTGACGATCGCGAGCCTCGCCCAGCTGGCCTCGGCCGGGGTGGTGGGCTCCGGCGAGCGGGTCGTGGCCTACGTCACCGGCAACGGTCTCAAGACCCTCGACGCCCTCTCGGGCTCCGCCGCCGGTGGGATGCGAGGAGCGGGGCCGTCGGCGACGATCGAGCCCAGCCTGGCTGCCTTCGAGGTGGCGCTCGAGCAGCTGGCCGGGGCCCGCGAGCTCGAAGGGGCCCGGAGGTGACCGTCGTCCGGGTCCCGACCCAGCTCCGCCCCCTCGCCGGCGGGGCGTCGGAGGTGACCGTCGAGGGCGGCACCGTCGCAGAGGTGCTGGCCGCGCTCGACGCCGCCCACCCCGGTTTCGCCGACCGCCTGCACGACGAGCAGGGCAGGCTCCGGCGCTTCGTCAACGTCTTCGTCGCCGACGAGGACATCCGCTTCCTCGACGGGCTGGCGACGCCGGTCGGTCCCGGAGCCACGGTCTCGATCGTCCCGGCGGTTGCCGGGGGCTGAGCCGTGCGCTCCGCGCGGCTCCCGTCGCCAGGGGTGCGGGGGACGCCGGTCGGCGCTCGGAGGGCCCGCCTGCCGGATCGGGTTGCGTTAGCGGCCGAGGAGAGGTTTACTGTTAGCACTCACCCTGTGAGAGTGCTAATCGGTACCGCCCAACGGAGGGAAGCCCACACCGATGCCCAAGCTGATTGCTTTCGATGAGACCGCCCGCCGCTCACTCGAGAGCGGCATGAACCAGCTCGCCGACGCCGTCCGTGTCACCCTCGGCCCCAAGGGCCGCAACGTGGTGCTCGACAAGAAGTGGGGGGCGCCGACGATCACCAACGACGGAGTCTCGATCGCCAAGGAGATCGAGCTGGAGGACCCCTACGAGAAGATCGGGGCCGAGCTCGTGAAGGAGGTGGCCAAGAAGACCGACGACGTAGCCGGCGACGGGACCACCACCGCCACCGTGCTCGCCTGGGCCCTGGTGCGCGAGGGCCTGCGCAACGTGGCTGCCGGAGCCAACCCGATGTCGCTCAAGAAGGGCATCGAGACCGCCGTCGAGACCGCCGTCGCCTCCCTCAAGTCGATCTCCAAGGAGACCGAGACCAAGGAGCAGATCGCCCAGGTGGCGTCGATCTCCGCCGCCGACACCGAGATCGGTGGCCTCATCTCCGAGGCGATCGACAAGGTCGGCAAGGACGGAGTGATCACGGTCGAGGAGTCCCAGACCTTCGGGATGGACCTCGAGCTGGTCGAGGGGATGCGCTTCGACAAGGGCTACATCTCGCCTTACTTCTCGACCGACACCGAGCGCATGGAGGCGTCGCTCGACGACCCCTACATCCTCTTCGTCGGCTCGAAGATCAGCGCCGTCCGGGACCTCCTGCCGGTCCTGGAGAAGGTCATGCAGTCCGGTCGTCCCCTCGTGATCATCGCCGAGGACGTCGAGGGCGAGGCTCTCGCCACGCTCGTGGTCAACAAGATCCGGGGGACCTTCAAGTCGGTCGCAGTGAAGGCTCCCGGCTTCGGCGAGCGGCGAAAGGCCATGCTCCAGGACATGGCGATCCTCACCGGGGGCCAGGTTGTGACCGAGGAGGTCGGCCTGAAGCTCGAGAACGTCACCCTCGACCTGCTCGGTCGCGCCCGCAAGGTGGTCGTGACGAAGGACGAGACGACCATCGTCGAAGGTGCTGGCGCCGACTCCGACATCAAGGGCCGGATCAGCCAGATCAAGACCGAGATCGACAACACCGACTCCGACTACGACAAGGAGAAGCTCCAGGAGAGGCTCGCCAAGCTCTCCGGCGGCGTGGCGGTGATCAAGGTCGGCGCAGCCACCGAGGTGGAGCTGAAGGAGAAGAA
>JAKARG010000394.1 GCA_021819345.1 Actinomycetes bacterium
CCCGGCAAGCCCCGTCTGCCTCGACGACGCCGGCGGGCTCCACCTCAGCCCGCTCGCCGCCGAGGACCACGACCCGGTGTTGGTCGCTGAACGCGACGCCCTCGTGGCCCGTATCCCCACCGTGCCTTTGACCGAGATCCTCATCGACGTCGACCGTGACACCAACTTCACCGCCCAGCTGACCCACGCAGGGGGCGCCAGTCCCCGTCTGGCGGCCATCGAGCATCGCCGCAACCTCTACGCTGCCATCCTCGCCCAAGCCTGCAACTACGGGACCGCCCGCATGGCCGAGCTCACTGGCATTCCCGCGGACGCCATCGACTGGGCTACCCGCTGGTACCTGCGAGAAGACACCCTCCGGGCCGCCAACACCGCCGTCGTCAACGCCCACCACCGCCACCCCCTCTCCGCCGCTTGGGGCGGGGGCACCCTGTCATCCTCCGATGGGCTGCGCCTGCCCATGCGAGGACGGTCCCTGACCGCCCGGGCCCTGTCCCGATACTTCCTCGACGAAGGTGTCACCAGCTACACCCACGTCTCCGACCAGCACTCCACCTACGGCACCCAGATCATCGTCTCCACCGAAAGAGACGCCACCTTCACTCTCGACGAGATCCTCGGCAACACCACCGAGCTGCCCATCGTCGAGCACACCACCGACAGCCACGGCCAGACCCTCGCCACCTTCGCCCTCTTCGACCTGGTCGGCCTGCGCCTATCTCCCCGCATCGCCAAGCTCACCGACAAGCAGCTATGGAGATCCCAGCCCGCCGCCCACTACCAACGCTGGCCGACCGCCGGGCCGCTCCTCACCGAGCACGCCCAGGTCGACCTGATCGCCGAGCACTGGGACGACCTGTTGCGCGTCGCCGGGTCCCTCAAACTCGGCTACGTCTCCGCCGCCCTGCTCGTTGCCCGCCTCCAGGCCGGCTCCCGCCAGCACCCCTTGGCCAAAGCCCTCGTCGAGTACGGCAAACTGCTGCGCACCCTCCACGCCCTGCGCTGGTTCACCGACGAAGCGTTCCGACGCCGCATCGGCCGCCAGCTCAACCGGGGCGAGGCCCTCAACGACCTGCGACGCTTCATCTTCTTCGCCCGACGCGGCACCGTCCGATACCCCCACCACGACGACCAGACCACCCAGGCCCACTGCCACACCCTCGTCGTCAACGCCTGCATCCTGTCCACCACCGGCTACCTCCAAGACGCCATCGACGCCCGCACGGCGGAAGGCCACCAGGTAAGCCAGGAGACCATCGCACACACCAGCCCCGCCATCTTCGAGGTCGTCAACCCCTACGGGACGCTCAGCTTCGATGTGGCCAGCATCCTGGGACGGACCGGACGCCGACCCCTACAACGCCTCTAACCCGCGTTAGACGTAGCATTCGCCGCCGTTTTGACGCCGCCAACCAGGAGACCCCAAGTCCTTGGAGGCGAAGGTCTCGAGGAACGTGTCGGTGAAGTCGAGGCGGCGATAGTCGCGCGCCACCTCTTTAGGAGCCGAGTGCGAGAAGGTCGCTCTCGCCCAAGCGACGGACCCTTCCCTCGCGAGAGTCGGCATGTGCCCGGGCAAGCGCTTCGCGGTGATCGGGAGTGTACGCCCATGCGTCCTCGCGACGTAGCAGCACCGCAGGACGCAAGATGATCGCATCACCCTCAGTGTCGACCTCGACGTCCATCTCGCTCTCCCCGTGAAGACCGAGCGCTCTGCGTACCTCGGCTGGCAAGGTGAGCCGCCCGGTGTCGCTGATAGTGACCGTCCTCATGCAACCAGTCTACCAGATCGCCAATGTGTCTCACTGCCACAAGTCGGCGGCGGTGACGCCGTAGACCTCCTTGACCCGAACCACGGTGGCGTCGTCGAGGCCCGCGCCGTGCTCGCCTACCGCTACTTTTCGTTCCGTTAGTCGTCAGAGGCCGAACTGGGCCATCTACCGCCACCTGCAGCCCCGAGCCGACTGACCGAGCAGGCCGGCACCGTCAGTCCTCTTCGCCGGGGGGACCAATGGGTCCCCCGTAGCTCGCCGTCTACGGACCTCGGTGTCGACAGCAAGCTTGGAACTGCGCTGCAGCAGGGAAAGACGTAGCCGCTCGCCGTCGCCCGCATCGGGCGCGTTCATGCGCCTGGATCGTTACCACCGCCACGAAGATCGCCGGCGGCCCCGTCCACGGTGGTGACGGTCTCCCGTAGAAGGAGGCGAGGCATCCATCGCGACTGGTTCGAGTGTCGGTGTCGCTGTGAGGGTTCGGGTACGAGGGCGGCACCGGGCGGGTGAGGGTCCTGTCGCCGTGGGGAGGGGATCGGTTGCGGGCCCGGGCGAGTCTCGTCGAAGCTGATCTGGGGTCGGGGCGTCATCCACGCTCGCAGGTCTTCCTCCGCTATCGCTCCGACGGGCAGTTGCGCGCACCGCTTGGCCACCTACCGTCCCATCCCGTCCTCACGGGCCCGGCACCGCGTGCGCCCCGCTGTGATCGCCGCGGTCTGCGGCCCGTGGCTGCGGACCCAAGCGGCCATGCCTGGCACCATGAAGGCCTGCCCGGCCCCGGTGGGAGCGAATGCAGCTCTCGTCACTCGGCGTCAGGGTGAAGAAGCAGACCAGCTCCTGCCGGTCGATCTCAGGGAACCCACACAGCCTCTCCAGCTCTGCATCCGAAACGACTTGGGTCGCCATGTCGGCCCCTCCACTCCACCCGCCGAGGACGCCAGTAACCCTGCCACAGTCGCCGGCGGGGCGTCAGCTTGGCCGCCAAGCCTTGGTTCTTGCGCCGAAACTACCGGTACCCGCCCTGAGGACCGACAGGGACAGTATAGCAGATCAACTAGTCCAGGTGATCGTCGCGCTGGCGGTTTGCACCGATACGGACGGCTCACAGTTGTCCCTGGCCGCCGTGGCGGTGATTGCATAGCGGCCGGCGACGTTACCGGGGGCGGCCACGCTCGTGATCACCGAAGTGCCGGGGCGGTGCCAGCCCGATGCGATAGCCCGTGTGCCCTGGCAGACGGTTAGCCAGGTCGGAGTGCGCCCGAGGTCCGTGGCGAAGATCGGGTCGGAGCGGCCGACAGCAACGTTCTGCGCCGCCGGCAGAACAGCGATCTGATGCGCGTAACTCGCCGAAGCCCCGGCCTGCCAGGTCACCGTTGTTGACGCCAACGGGCCGGAGCAGCTTGCCGGCGAGCCGGAGTGCGCCACGAACGTCTCTGCCCCGGCGCCTATCACCGCATGCTCAACAGCGCCACCAGGAGGCCGCCAGCCGGAGCCGAGCGCCCTGCTGGCCTGGCAGATCGTCATCCACTCGCCGGCGTTCGGGTTCGTGTTGACGGCGACCAGCGTGTCGCTGGCGTGAGCGGCCGGCGACGGGTTGACCGCCGTCAACGCCACCGGGGATGCGTTCGGCGGCACCGGGACACGCAGCTGGGCTGTCCACGTGACCGTCACCGTGGACGACGTGCCTGAGCATGCGTAGACGTTCGAGGCGTACGCGGTCAGAGTGCGGGCGCCGGCGGTCGGGAACGTGACCGGGTGAACGAGAGAGCTACCGGGCGGGTGAATGCCGGCCGCCAGCTTCCTGCTGCCGTCGCAGAGCGTGATGTGCTCGGGGACAGACGCAGTGAGAT
>JAKARG010000395.1 GCA_021819345.1 Actinomycetes bacterium
CGGCACCCGCATGCAGTCGGTCGGGGAGGTGATGGCCATCGGCCGCAGCTTCCCCGAGGCGGTGCAAAAGGCGATGCGCTCCCTCGAGCGGGGCCGGCTCGGGCTCAACTGCGATCCTGCCGAGACCCACTACGAGGCCTGGGACGACGACGAGCTGGTCCGCCGCTCTGCGGTGGCGACCCCCGATCGGCTCTTCCACCTGGAGTCCGCTCTGCGCCGCGGGGTGGGCGTCGAGCGGCTCTACTCGGCGACCGGCGTCGACCCGTGGTTCCTCGACCAGCTGCAGCTGATCGTCGACGAGCGGGCCCGCCTGGCGCGCCTCGGGGCTGCGTCGGCGCTCGATCGCCTCGACTGGCGGCGGGCCAAGCGCCTCGGGTTCGCCGACGCCCAGCTCGCCTGGCTGTGGGGGACCGGGGAGGCCGAGGTCCGCTCCGCCCGGCTCGCCGCGGGGGTGAGGGCCACGATGAAGACCGTCGACACCTGCGCGGCGGAGTTCGCCGCGAGCACCCCCTATCACTACTCGACCTACGAGGACACCGACGAGGTGGCTCCGGGCGAGAGGCCCCGGGTGGTGATCCTCGGGTCGGGGCCCAACCGCATCGGCCAGGGAGTGGAGTTCGACTACTGCTGCGTGCAGGCGAGCTTCGCCCTCCACGACGCCGGCTACGACACGGTGATGGTCAACTGCAACCCCGAGACGGTCTCCACCGACTACGACACGAGCGACCGGCTCTACTTCGAGCCGCTGACCCACGAGCACGTGCTCGACGTGCTCGCCGCCGAGTCGGCCGCCGGGCCCCTCGCCGGGGTGGTCGTGAGCCTCGGGGGACAGACCCCGCTCGGCCTCGCCGGCGTCCTCGACCCGGGCCTCGTCCTCGGGACCCCGCCGGAGGCCATCGACCTGGCCGAGGACCGGGAGCGCTGGAGCGCGCTCTGCTCCCGGCTCGGGATCCCCCAGCCCCCCGGGGGCACGGCGACGAGCGTGGAGGAGGCGATCGAGGTCGCCCGGCGGGTCGGCTACCCGGCGCTCGTCCGGCCGAGCTACGTGCTCGGGGGCCGGGCGATGGAGATCGTCTACGACGACGACGACCTCCGGGCGGCGATGGCCGAGCTGGCGGGCGCCGGCTCGCTCGGACGCGAGGGCGGCCTGTCGGCGGAGCGCCCGGTGCTCGTCGACCGGTTCCTCGAGGACGCGGTCGAGGTCGACGTCGACGCGGTGCGCGACCGCTCCGGCGAAGTGCTGATCGGCGGGGTGATGGAGCACGTGGAGGAGGCCGGGGTCCACTCCGGCGACAGCGCGTGCGTGATCCCGCCGCCCACCCTCGAGGCGCCGGTGGTGGCCGAGATCGAGGCGCACACCGTGGCGATCGCCGAAGCCCTCGGGGTGGTCGGGCCGCTGAACGTCCAGTTCGCGGTGAAGCGCTACCCCGGAGCAGGGCCCGCGGTGCACGTGATCGAGGCCAACCCACGGGCGAGCCGGACGGTGCCCTTCGTCGCCAAGGCCACCGGGGTCCCCCTCGCCCGGGTTGCCGCGAGGGTGATGGCCGGCGCCGAGCTCGCCGAGCTCCGCAAGGAGGGCCTGCTGCGGCCCCCGGCGCTCGGCGGCCACGTGAGCGTGAAGGAGGCGGTCCTTCCCTTCGCCCGGTTCCCCGACGCCGACGCCCTGCTCGGCCCCGAGATGCGCTCGACCGGCGAGGTGATGGGCATCGACACGACCTTCGGCCTGGCCTTCGCCAAGTCCCAGGCGGCCGCCGGGTCGACCCTGCCGGAGTCGGGCTGCGTGCTGCTCACCCTGGCTGACCGGGACAAGCCGGCCGGCGTCGAGCTCGCCCGTCGCTTCGTGCAGCTCGGCTTCAGCCTCGCCGCCACCGCCGGTACCGCGGCCCACCTGCGGGCCTCGGGCCTGCCGGTGGAGGTCGAGGTCGCCAAGGTGGGGGAGCCCGAGGGCAGGGCCGACGCGGTGGCGCTGCTCGCCTCGGGCCGGGTGGACCTGGTCGTCAACACCCCGCGGGGCCGCGGACCGCGCGCCGACGGTGCCCACATCCGCCGGGCGGCGACCCGCCACCAGGTGGCCTGCCTCACCACCATCGCCGCGGCCCGCGCCGCGATCGCCGGCATCTCCGACCGGGCCTCCCACGGCCTCGAGGTGCGCAGCCTCCAGGAGCACCACGCAGCCGAGCAGATGGTCCTGCTGCCCGAAGCTCCCCGATGAGGCGACGCTCCTGTGCGAGCCCAGGCGCCCCGGACCTCTCGACCCGGGTCGGGGAGGTCCGCCTCGCCAACCCGGTGATGACCGCGTCGGGCACCTCGGGGCACGGCACCGAGCTCGGCCCCTGGGTCGACCTCGGCCGCCTCGGGGCGGTGGTGGTGAAGTCGCTGTCGGCGCAGCCCTGGCCGGGCAACCCCGGACCGCGTCTCGTCCCCCTGCCGGCGGGGATGCTCAACAGCGTCGGCCTGCAGGGACCGGGGGTCGACGCCTGGGCCGAGGAGCACCTGCCGGCGCTCGTCGCGGCGAGCGCCACGGTGGTGGTGAGCCTCTGGGGACGCAGCGTCGCGGGCTTCCGAGATGCGGCCGAGGCGCTCTCTGCGCACCTCGCGCCGGCCGTGGCCGCGGTCGAGGCCAACATCTCCTGCCCCAACCTCGAGGACCGCCGGCGGATCTTCGCCCACGACCCCCGGGCGGCCGCAGCCGCGGTCGCCGCCGTGGTCGAGGGACTGGGCGGCGCCCGGCCGGTCTGGGCCAAGCTGAGCCCCAACGTCACCGACCTCACCGAGGTGGCCGGAGCGGTGCTCGACGCCGGCGCCGGAGCGCTCACCCTGGTCAACACGTTGATGGGCCTGTCGCTCGATCCGGCCACCGGGCGCTCCCGCCTCGGCGGGGGGGGTGGCGGGCTTTCTGGTCCCGCGCTGCACCCCGTCGCCGTCCGGGCGGTCCACGAGGTGCGCGCCGCCTTCCCCTCGGCGGCGATCGTCGGGGTGGGGGGGGTCTCGACGGGAGCCGACGCCGCCGAGCTGATCGCCGCCGGCGCCGACGCGATCCAGGTCGGCACGGCCAGCTTCGCCGACCCTCGGGCGCCCGCCCTGGTGCTCGACGAGCTCGCCGGCTGGTGCCGCTCGCAGGGAGTGACCCGGCTCAGCGAACTGAAAGGACGATCCCATGCCCGAGCAGGACGAGGCGACGGCCGAGCAGGACCGTCCCATGGCTGAGCAGGGCGATGCGCTCCGGCGCCGGCTCGCCCTTGCCCTCGACTTCGACGACCAGGTGGCAGCGCTGCGCCTGGCCGAGGAGCTGCGACCCTTCTTCGGCGTCGCCAAGGTGGGCCTCGAGCTGTACAGCGCGGCCGGCCCGGAGAGCCTCGGAGCGCTGGTCGAGGTGGGCTACGAGGTCTTCGTCGACCTGAAGCTGCACGACATCCCGACCACCGTCGGGCGCGCCGCGCGGGTCCTCGGCTCCCTCGGCGCCTCCTATGTCACCGCGCACGCCGCCGGCGGAGCGGCGATGCTGCGCTCTGCGGTCGAGGGCCTGGCCGAGGGGGCGGCTGGCGCCGGTCTCCCCGCCCCCCGGCTGCTGGCGGTGACCGTGCTCACGAGCGAGCCGCTCGTGGCGCCCGAGC
>JAKARG010000396.1 GCA_021819345.1 Actinomycetes bacterium
CACTCCGCTCCGCATGGCGCAAGATGGCCGTCACCGTTCCACCTCCGGCTCCTCGCACCCGTGGTCAGCGCGACGCGCCAGTATCGCCTCTCGACGCACGGGGCCGGCGCCAGCGCGCTCGACGCGGCCGGGCCCTCGACGCGCCAGCGCGCTGCACGATCTGCCCGGCGGGGTAGCGTCTCGCCGGAGCGCTGGGCAAGGAGGAGACCATGCTCATCCGACCGTGGGACGCAGCGGTCGGCGCCAGCGAGTGGCAGGAGTGGCTCGCCGCCGGCGACCACTTCGGGCTGCTCGCCGTCAACAACCTCGACCCCACCCACGCCCCGGTGGTGGTGCCGACCCACTTCGCCTACTCCCCCGGCGACAGCTCCTCGGCCGGCGACAGCTCCTTGGCCGGGGGCAGCGCCTCCCCCGGCGAAGCCGGCACGCCCGGCGACGTGCCCGGCCCAGCCGGCGGCGCCGAGCTCCTCGTCCACCTGGCCCGGGGCAACCCGGTCTGGCCCCACCTGGAGGCGGCCGCCGAGGTCCGCCTGGCGGTGGTGGGTGACCACGCCTACATCCCGACCTACTGGCGCGCCGAGCCCGGCAGGGCGGAAGAGGACGGCGTCCCGACGAGCTACTACAGCGCGATCGAGTTCCTCTGTCACCCGAAGATCGTCGACGACCCGAGCGGGAAGGCAGAGATCCTCGCCTCCGAGCTGGCGCAGTTCCAGCCCGAGGGTCGCCACAGCCGAGTCGACCCCGACGCAGCTCCCTACGGTCCGATGCTCGCGGCCATCCGCGCCGTGCGCCTCCTGGTGCTCGCAGTCGACGCCAAGTTCAAGTACGACGACCAGCGCCCCGCCGAGCATCGGACCGTCGTCGCCGGGCTCCTCGAGCAGCGCGGCCGGCCCCTGGACGCCGCTGCAGCGGACCAGCAGCGCCGCCGGCTGGCCGAGGTCGGGAACCGCCACGACCACCGGCCCGAGCCCGGGACCGATGCCCTGGCCCCTACCAAGCCCGAGTGCCTGCGGCTCCCGGCCGGTCAGGGGTGAGCAGACCCGCTTCGGACAGCCGCGGCCGCCTGGTCTCCCGACCTACTGGCCCTGCCCGAGGGAGAACCCGGGCTCGCCGTCGAAGGTGTAGAGACCCTCGGTCTTGATCGCCTCGGCGCCCGCCGCGCCGAGGCGCGCGAGGAGCCCGAGGACCGAGTCGTAGGAGACCGGCGCTCCCCCGGGGGCCTGAAAGCGGCAGCGCCAGTGGTCGACGCAGAAGGTCTCGGGGATCCCGTCCGGGTAGACCTTCTGACCCCGGTTGGTGATCATCACCAGCTCGAAGCCGGGTGCGGCCAGACCCTCGAGCTGGTGGCCGATCTCCTCGGGGGCAGCGGTCGAGTCGACGAAGACGTCGATTCCGACCAGCTGCTTGACCGGGCGCGGACGGGGACGGGGGGACACCTGGATCGGCTCGGTGCTGACCGGGTAGTCGACCGACGAGAGCCTTCGAGGACGATGCCCGAGACGCTCCACGACTGCAGCCGCGAAGCCTTCGGTGCCCACGCGGGTCCGGGAGATCCCCTGCTCGAAGAAGTCGGCGGTAGCCACGCCCTCCTCGATGGTGGTGAGCCACGCGTTGTGCACCGCGGTCGCCACGTCGCCCTGGCCGACGTGGACCAGCATCTGCACCGCGGCGAGCAGCAGCCCCGACGGGTTGGCGATGCCGAGACCGGCGATGGAGGGGGCCGAGCCGTGGATCGCCTCGAACATCGCCGCCTCGGAGCCGATGTTGGCGCTGCCGGCGAGGCCGACCGAGCCGGCAATCTGGGCTGCTACGTCGGAGATGATGTCGCCGTAGAGGTTGGGCACGACGATCACGTCGAAGATCTCGGGGGTGTCGGCCAGCCGGGCGGTGCCGATGTCGACGATCAGGTGCTCGCTCTCGATCTCGGGGTACTCCGAGGCGACCTCGTCGAAGACCTGATGGAAGAGACCGTCGGTCTTCTTCATTATGTTGTCCTTGGTGAAGCAGCTCACCTTCCGCCGGTTGTGGCGCCGGGCCGCCTCGAAGGCGTAGCGGACCAGCCGCTCGGTCCCGGGCCGGCTGATCAGCTTGAGGCACTGGGTGACGTCGGGGGTCTGGCGGTGCTCGATCCCGCCGTAGAGGTCCTCCTCGTTCTCCCGGACGATGATGAGGTCCATTCCCGGGTGCCGGGTGGAGACGAACGGCGCGTAGGACAGGCACGGGCGGACGTTCGCGAACAGACCGAGGGTCTTTCGTACCGTGACGTTGAGGCTCTTGTACCCCCCGCCCTGAGGGGTGGTGATCGGGGCCTTCAAGAACACGTGGGTGCGTCGCAGGGAGCCCCAGGCGGTCGAGTCGATCCCGGACGACACGCCCTCACGGAACAGGGCCTCGCCGATCCGGATGGTCTCGACCTCGAGCGCTGCACCCGCCGCGTCGAGCACCTGGAGGGTTGCACCCATGATCTCGGGGCCGATCCCGTCGCCGTGGGACACGGTGACCGGCACGGGACGCCTACCACCTCCGAGCCGGTCGGGTCCCGCCTCGTTCACCTGCGCGCCGCTCACGCTCATCCCTCGCCGCTCCTCGGTCGTCTCGCTCGGATGCTACCCGGGGGTCCCGAGGACGGCTCCACCCGGGCCCTGACCGAAAGGGGACGGCGGCGAGCTGCGCCGAGCCCTGACCGAAGGGGGACGGCTGTGAGCCGCGCCGAGCCCGCAAGCCTCCCGGCGAGCGTCGGGCCCGAGGCGCCGGAGCCAGACCGCTGCCCGGTGCCCCTGAAGGAGGCCGCCAGACCGCCAGAGCCGCTAGACGGCCGCCGCAGCCGGCACCGGAGCCGCAGCAGAGCGCACCGGCGAGGGCCGGCGCTCCAGGGAGATCCGGTACAAGGTGCACACCCGCCTGTCGAACAACCCGCGCGACACCCGTAGGTAGCGCAAGTAGCGGCGGTAGACGTCCCGGCCGACCAGGTCCACCGCCCGGCGCTCCGCCTCCTGGAGCCGCCGCTGCCAGAGGTGCAAGGTGTGCTCGTAGTGCGCCGCGTCGGACCGCAGCGCCACGATCCCGAACCAGGGGTCCGACGCGGCGACGACGTCGGGGAGCACGGGTAGGGAGGACTCGGGGAAGATCTCCTCGGTGAAGAAGCGCGACTCGGTCCCGCTGCCCGGGTCGAAGTCCTCGTAGGCGATGCTCTGCAGGGAGAGCCGGCCGCCCGGGCGCAGCCAGGAGGCACAGGCTGCGAAGAACGCGGCGTACACCGAGCGCCGCCCGGCGACGTCGAGGTCGTTGCGGGCGAAGTGCTCGAAGGCCCCGATCGAGACCACGGCGTCGTAGGGCTGCTCCGGGTGGTGCTCCCGCCAGTCCTCCAGGCGCACCTCGACCGAAGGGGGGGTCGACGCCCGGGCCAGGGCGGCCTGGTCGGCGCTCAGGGTGAGGCCGACGGCTCGAGCCACGCCCCTGGCCCCGGTGAGGTATCGCAGCATCGCCCCCCACCCGCAACCGACGTCGAGGACCCGGTCTGCTCCGTCGAGACGGGCCGAGGAGGCGTGCCAAGCCAGCTTGGCGAGCTGTGCCTGCTCCAGGTGGTCGTCGAGCTCCCCTTCCCACAGGGCG
>JAKARG010000397.1 GCA_021819345.1 Actinomycetes bacterium
GCCGAACCGCCCAGGCACCCGTACCGTCGGCCGAGATGCCGAGTTGGACCAGGGTTGAACTCTGCAACGGCCGCAGGCGTAGACGTCGGGTAGGGCACGTTGCCCTCTGGACCGAGACCCTGGGAGGAGACAACACACGTGAGACGATCGCTTCGCACCGGCCGCCTGCTGGGCGCTCTTGCTCTGGGCGCTGGAATGACCCTGGCGCCGGCGGCTGCCGGCGCTTCACCTTCCCAGGGACACGTTTCCGGGCAGCCCGTGGGCCAGCCCCTCGCATCTGCAGCTGCGGCCAACGGCGACGTCAACCCCTACGGGATCGCCGTCGTACCCCAAACGACCGGCAACCTGGTTGCAGGGAACCTGCTGGTCGCAGACTTCAACAACAGCGCAGGGACCGCCGGTGGCGGCACCTCTATCGTGCAGGTCGACAGTTGAGTCCCGGGGGGTGGTGTACGGGCGGGTGAGTTGAGGGAGGGTCCCCCAACGACGACAGTCATCGCGTCAACCTCAAGGAGAAGTTCGGACCAACTGCTTGAGGAGGATCACGATGACTGTCCCTACCACTATCGACCCGGCCGGCTGGCTGGGCAAGTACCTCGAGGCTGACGACGCTGATACGGACCTGCCCCGGGCGATGCTCCAGGCGTTCGCGGAGACGCTGATGTCGGCCCAGGCGTCGATGCAGTGCGGCGCCGGGCTGGGCGAGCGCAGCGACGAGCGGGTCAACTCCCGCAACGGCTACCGGCACCGCCGGTGGGACACCCGGGTGGGCAGCGTCGACCTTGCCGTGCCGAAGCTGCGCCAGGGTGTGTACTCGCCGGAGTTCTTGCTCCAGCCCCGCCGGCGGGCCGAGCAGGCGCTGGTGGCGGTGGTCTGCCAGGCGTACGTGGAGGGGGTCTCCACCCGTCGGGTCGACGATCTGGTCAAGGCGATGGGCATCGAGGGGATCTCCCGCTCGGAGGTGTCGCGCATGGCGGCCGAGCTCGACGCCAAGGTCGCCGAGTTCCGCGACCGGCCTCTCGACACCGGACCCTACAAGTACCTGTGGATCGACGCGTTGACCGAAAAGGTCCGTGAGGGCGGCCGGGTGGTGAACGTGTCTGCGGTGATCGCGACGGTCACGGGCGGCGAGGGCCGCCGGGAGATCGCCGGGTTCGACATTGTCACCACCGAGGACACTGCGGCGTGGACCGAGTTCTTGCGTGGCCTGGTGGCCCGGGGGCTGTCGGGGGTGGAGCTGGTGATCTCCGACGCCCACGGTGGCATCAAGGCGGCGATCGCCACGGTGCTCGCCGACGCCACCTGGCAGCGGTGCCGGACCCATTTCATGGCCAACCTGGCCTCGCGGGTCCCCAAGGCGTCGTGGCCGATGGTCGCCACGCTGGTCCGCTCGATCTTCGAGCAGCCGGACCGTGAGACCACCTGGGCCCAGCTCGGCGATGTCGTCGAGCGGCTCAGCTCCACCGGGTTCGCCGACGCCGCCGGCTTCGTCTTGGACGCCGCTGACGACATCTTGGCGTTCGCCGCCTTCCCGCCCGAGCATTGGCCGAAGATCCGGTCGAACAATCCGCAGGAGCGGTTGAACAAAGAGATCCGGCGCCGGACCGACGTGGTGGGGATCTTCCCCAACCGCACGGCAGTGATCCGCCTGGTCGGGGCCGTCCTGGCCGAGCAGAGCGACGAGTGGGCGATCACCAAGCGCTACATGAGCGTCGAGTCGCTCAAGACCACCGTCGGGCGGGAACTGAGCCCGGCGAACCCCCCGCCGGTGCCGGACGCCGCCGCTGGATGACCCCGATGCGATGATCCCATCGAAACGTCGACACGGTCGTTGCTTTTCGAACCGCCGCCGACTATACACGCGCGCCCATCCGCCGATCGATATTCCCCGACAACGCCCTTTACAACTTCCTCGCAACTTGATATGCTGCTGACCGCGAGTTGATCGGCACCGATCAACTCAGGTTGATGCGAGAACCGTCGGAAACCCGATAGCTCGTACACCACGCGATGGGACTCGACCAGGTCGACCCGGCCGCCCACACCGCCACCACCTTCGCCTCCGGCCTGCCGATCAGCGGTCCCGTAGGTATCGCCATCAACCCGGTGAACGACCTGGTCTGGGTTGGCGACTTCGGGTCGGCCGACGGGTCCGCCTCCAACGTCGTGCACCTCCTGCCGAACGGCACAGTGAAGGCGAACTTCAACTCTTCGACCACGGCGAGCCCCGTGAGCTCGGGCCAGCAACCGACCTTCAACGGTGTGTGGGGTATGGGGGTCAGCCAGACGAGCGCCGGCGTCTCCTTCTACTACGGCACGGCCGGTTCCGGTTCGGCGGGCACCGGAGGCGGTGAGGTCTGGCGCCTCGACCCCCACCCAACGGCAACGAGCCCCAACGGTCAACCACTTGCCTCGACGTACGTGGAGCTCGCCACGGGTCTCGGCGACAATGCCACGACCAAGGCCGTGCCGGTCACCGCAGCCAACGCGGCCGGGCCAGAAGATTTGGCCTTCGACGCCGCCAACGGCACCCTTTACGTGGCTGACGATGCCAACAACACGATCTACGCCATTCCCGGCGCTTCGACCGCCACAGGTCCGGTAACGCCGATCGTCGTCGCGAGCGGTGGCGTCATCAACACCCCGGAGAACATCGTCATCGACCCCAACACCGGCGACCTGCTCGTTGCCAACGCAGGGAACAACACGCTGGCGGTCATCGACCCCAACACGGGCAACGTGCTCTGGAGCCGGGTGCTCGACACCGGGGCTCCGGGAGCGCTGTTCGGTCTGGCTGCGGTGGCCAACGCGGGTCACACCACCGTCTATTACGACGACAACAACACCAACGGCGTCTACGCCGTCCAGCTGCCGGCGCCTCGACCGCTCGTGGCATGGGTGACCAAGCCGCGGGCGGAGGGGCCAGGTACGGTGACCATCCGGGTCACGACCAACGCCCCTGGACCGACGATCCACCTCTTCGACGAGTATGCCGGTGCGCACAGCTTCGTGCAGAAGGCGTTGCACGTGGCCGCACCGGAGGCCTTTGGCAACGGCGGCTGGACGTTCCAGGTCTCAGGGATCAAGGCCACCAACCACTTCTACGTCATGGTCAACGGCGTGAGGTCCAACCTCGTGGCCGCGGTCATCGGATGATCGCGAGGAAGCCCCTTGCTCCTCCAGGCGTCCCAGCTGGTCGAGCGGGAGGTGGCAGCGCATAACCTTGCCGGGCTCGACCTCCCGCAACGGCGGCTCGACGGTCTCGCAGGTGCCGTCGGCCAGGCGGCGCGGGCAGCGGGTGTGGAACACGCAGCCCGACGGCGGGTCAGCCGGGCTCGGGATGTCGCCTTCGAGCCGGATCCGCTCCCGACCTGTCCCGTCGAGGGTTGGCACTGCCGACAGGAGCGCCTCGGTGTAGGGGTGGTGCGGCCCGGCGAGCACCGACTCCGCCGGGCCGTACTCCATGATCCGCCCCAGGTACAGCACGGCGATCCGGTCGGAGAGGTAGCGCACGACGCCGAGGTCGTGGGAGATGAACACGTACGTCACCTGCTCCCGGCTCTGCAGGTCGACGAGCAGGTTGAGGATCGCTGCCTGGACGGAGACGTCGAG
>JAKARG010000398.1 GCA_021819345.1 Actinomycetes bacterium
CCGTCGGCCTCGCGCACACGGTGCTCGGCACGCCCGCGGGCCGACGCGCCGAGCGGTGGGCGCGCGCGACCGCGACCTCGCTGCTCGAGGAGATGGACCTTGCGCGCTACGGCCCGGTTCCGCTCGAGGACTGCCCGTACGGCGTGCGGAAGTACGTCGACGTCTTGCGCACCCTGGTCGGGCGCTCCCGCGTTGTCGTCCTCGACGAGCCCACCTCGGGGCTCTCCGACGACGAGCGCTCGGAGATGCACGACCTCCTCGCTCGGTGGACGAGCGAATCGCCGATGACCCTTCTCTTGATAGACCACGACGTGGGCTTCGTGCGCGGACTCTGCTCGCGGGGCGTGGCGCTCGACGCGGGGAAGCTGGTCGCGGCGGGTCCGACGGGCGAGGTTCTCGCGGACCCGCGCGTGATCCGCTCCTTCACCGGCTAGCCTCGATCCTCGGGAGGGTGAGCTCAGATAGTTGGGTTGAGGTTCGGCGTGGTGGGAAGCCGAAGCGGAGGGTTCGTCCGCCCACCAGGGGACGGGTAGGTCGAGCTCGGGGTAGCCGGCGTCGATGAGGACGGGGGTGTAGGTGCGCACGGCGAGGTCGACTCTGACGTGGTCGCGTTCGACGACGATCTTGCCGGTGTTGTCGAGGAAGTGACGCCAGAGCCGGTCGGGGGGTGGCTTGCTCATAGCGGGGGAGCTTGCGGGCCAGCAGACGGTAGGCGTTGCCGGCGAGCACGGTGAGGGTGGTGTCCAAGTCGACGTTGAGGGGAAGCCCTGAGGCGAGGGCGTTGAGCCCGAACCCGGAGATGTCGGCGTCGAGCTCGTTCTCGATGGGCGTCCGCTCCGCGTAGCGTCCGAAGAGGTCCTTGGCGGCGGTGGCGAGGTCGTTGGTGATGAGCAGGGTGGGGTGCTCGTGGCCGATGTTGCGCACGGCGATCTGGCGCAACGGGATCTCGATGCCCTCGAGCCCGATGATCTCCTCGTGGATCTGGGGGTGGCGGTAGCGACCGGCCCGCTTCAGGTTGTAAGTGCTCCATGCCGAGGAGGGCAGGGCGGCGAGGGCTTCGAGGAGCTTGCGACCCCGGGCGCGAAGGGTGAGGAAGGTGATGCCCCTGGCGGCGAGCTCGTCGAGGGTCTTGTAGATGGTGACTTTCGAGTCGAAGACCAACAGTCCCGGCTCGCTGCCGGCGACGGCCTTCCAGTAGTCGGCGAAGGCGATGACCTCGCCGGCCTGGTCGGCTTTGGTCAGGTCCGCGTTGGCATAGACGATCTCGGTCGAGGAGTGGTCCTGGGCGAAGAAGGTGAGCACCGAGCGGGTCGGTTGGCTGCGGGAGGCGACGTAGTGCTCTTCGAGGGGGACTTGGTCTCCGTGGTGACCGATGGTGTGGAAGTCCAAGTTGAACCCGGCCTCTCCTGTGCACAGGCCGATCTGTCGGCATTGTCGGGCGAGGCCTTGGAGCAAGGCGACGTTCGAGGAGCGCCGGACCCGCTCCGAGTAGCTGGTGAGGTGGGTGGCCTTGGGGACAGCGTTCAGCCCCACCATCAGGCCGAGGCCAGGATCCGCGCCGAGGGGGAAGGCGTTGGCAGCCCGACCGGTCCGGGAGCGCTTGACCAGCAGCAACGAGGCCAGGGAGTGGAACGGCGAGAGGACGTTGGTGCCCGGGTAGGCGGCACCGGCGACCAAGGTGTCGACTCCGAGCTCGACGAGGGCGGGCGCCAGGACATCAGCCCCGCATGGTCACAGTCGAAGATCGCACCGGTCGGCCAGTCACCGATCGGGGCCGTCTTGACCGGCTCGAGACGGCGAGACGGGCTGGTGTGGGATCGTCCGAGGCGTTCGATGCCCGCGGAGTGCACAAGATGGCCCACACGGTCTGTGCCGACACCGGGGTGCCGTCCATCGAGACCCGCTCGGCGATGTCGGTCACCGAGCGGTCCTCGGCGCGCAGCGCGAGGACCTGGTCACGTACCCGTCGGCTCTTGCGTGGTCCTCTCGGCCCGGGCTTGGAGGAGACGAAGAACTGGGTTCGACCGGCCCGCAGCTCCGCCGCGAGCTGGTGCACGGTGGCGGCTGAGTACCCGAAGCGCGCCCCGACCTCTGCGGCGCTGGCCTCCTCGACGAAGTAGGACCGCAGCGCCTCGTAGCGGCGCTGGGCGGGCTCGGCCGGTGTGACGAAGTACTAGGCTCCCGTCCGGATACCTCAACCGATCTTTCTGAACGCCACCTGAGCAGCGTAGCGTCGTAGCACGGCCCTTTGGTGGACCCGGCCGGTCCTCGAAGGGCTACCGCTGTGTAACTACACGGATGTCGCCTGTCGGGCGACCCGCGGACTGGCGGTCGATCGGGATCCGCCAAGTTGGCTGACCGGCCCGTTCAAGGAGATCCCCTACAGTCCCCGACAACCTCACTCCGCACAACCCCAGCTACCAGTGGGGTTTCCGGCCCCGCCCGCCTACACGCCCTACCACCTTCAGGGTTCCCGAGGATCGAGGTTAGCTAGCGACGGCCACGGGTGTCGCGCAGGAGGTGGAAGCCGGTGGCAGTGGGCTGGGTCAGCACCAAGCGGCAGACGGGGACGGCGGTTGGCGGCCTTGCCGGAGCAGCTGCCGATCGGCTGGAGGCGTCCGGCCACGGCTCGGCCAGCGGATCGCGTCAGTCTTGGGGCTCAGACTGAGCTTGGATGCTGGTCTGCTCTCCTGCGCCGGCGGCGCTGTGGCCGCGAACCGGACGGCCGCAGCCGCCGTGGTCGACGACCTGCCGAGGTGGCTCAGTATTCGCCAGATCGCCGGCGACCTCGGGGTGTCACCCCACACCGCGTAGAAGTGGTCAGCATGCGGGGAGCCCTGGTTCCCCCGCACCATCCGGTCGCGAAACGGCGACATCCGCGTACGCCGCGACTGGTGCGAGGCCTGGCTGTCCAAGCTCGAACAGACGAGGTCACCGGGAACCTTCGGCCATCCCGCCGACGACGACCCGGCCGAGCGCAGCCGCAGCCTGCCCAGCCGGGTCCCTTTCATCGTGCCGTCCACGGCCACCAAGTCGCTTTTCATGGCAAATCGTGGAGGTGGCGGGAATCGAACCCGCGTCCTTCGATGCCTCGTCGGGCCTTCTCCGAGCGCAGCCGGTGACAGGATCTCGGGCCCTCCGCTCGCCACCGGCACCGGTGGAGGGCCCCAGTCAGCTGAAGTGTCCCCCGCCGCCCGCTGACGCAGCGACGGGGTGAGCCCTACTTGATGACGCCCGTGACCGACCCGCAGGGCTGGGGCCGGACGGACGGGCTACTGGTTAAGCAGCCAGTGCGAGCTGAGGCTCGGCGTTTGTTTATGGTTTCCGGCTCTTTAACGTGGTTCCGGAGACCACGGCTCGCTTCTCCCGATTCGACGACCGAAGTCGAAACCGATCACCCCCATGTCAAGGTGCTGCCCCGGCTCCGAGCCGAGGTCGGGCGGCTGTCAGACCACCCGAGGCGATCATGCTACCGGAAGCGGAGCGTTGCCCAGGACCTGGGTCGGCCGGCGGGGGTGGGGGGCGCCGCCGGCAGCGCCGGGGGTGGGATCGGCCGGCGGGGGTGGGGGCGGCGCCCGCGCCCGTAAGGACGGGGCGGCG
>JAKARG010000399.1 GCA_021819345.1 Actinomycetes bacterium
AGGTCTCCGGTAATCCGGCTCTTGGATCCGTCCGGAGAACCTCGCTCTCGTCTACGCTCGCAGGATGCCCCGCTGGGACTTCACTCACCTCGGCGATGTCATCGCCACCTACTCGGGTGGGCCGACGCTCGCTGGTGTGCCCGCCGGTGGCAGGGCCGAAGGCGGCGAGTTCGAGGCGGCAGTCAGGGATGCGTGGACGACCTTCGCTCGCGAGGTCCGCAGGACCGTGGGAACGATCTGGGTGGTGAACCCTCAGCGGAGTGGTCAGCGCCGCGTCGTGAAGATCGAGAGCCGGAGTGGGCCGCGGGCCATTTACTGGGACTACTCGTCGGACATCGCCGCCCTGGCGGAAGGCGAGGTGACCGAGGACGTACCACCCGCGTGGCTCGAGCGCAGGTTCCTGGTCGCCGACCTGCTAGAGGCGCAGCTGGACGCAGGGCCCTACCCGTTCGCTCCGCCCACCGAGCAGGACTCTGCCCGCTTCCACGGCGAGGCTTACCCTGCGCTGTTCGCAGGGCGGACGACCAACTTCGACTTCAGCGGCGCGCTTGTGGACAGCGGGGTGCTCAAGGAGAAGCTGCTCTTCGAGTACAAGTACGCGAAGAGCAGTAACAACGACTCGATCGACGGCAACGCGCACGAACGGCTCGCGTTCCAGGTTCTGCAGTACGTCGAGATTGCGCTTCGCTACCCCTCGTGCTCTCTCAACGTGATCGCGGCTCAGGCCTTCTCGGAGTACCGGAACAAGTACCATCCAGCCTTCAACCAGCAGGCCATCCGGCTGAACGACACGTTTCGGCAGGTGCAGTTCCGGTTCGCGGCGTGTCGCTCGGATTACATCGCGCTGTTTGACTGCTTCGCCTACTTCCTTCTCGACGGAAGCCTTCCTCCCGTCGACTACCGGCGGGTACGAGAACGCAGCTAGAAGAGGGAAGCTTGCCGACTCGGCGTCGCACAGCCCTGGTAGGGGGCAGTCATGGAGACGACGATGTCCTTAGGACCGGCGACGAGCACGTACTCGACGTTGCGCAGATGCGACACCTGCCCGACCTTCTCGCCGCTCGGGTTGTAGATCCCGATCTGAGCACCGACGTAGCGCTTTGAGTCGAAGGCGAGGACACCCACGTGGCCGCGCACGGAGCACGCCGCGACCAGATCTTCAAGCGTCACCCACGACTCGTTGTTGTAGGAAAGGACCAAGACCTCCGCTCGGACGTCAGCGATGACTTGGCGTAGCGCGCCCGGCATCTCTCGGGTCGCATTGAAGACGCTCTTGGTCGTCGGGTCCCGGCTGTCGATCCGCTTGCAGGCGATCCCGTAGTGCTCGGGCGCGTCCCAGGCGACGAGCGTCTCCCAGATGTGGTAGTTGGTGAAGTAGCGGTGCTGGTTGTACGGCGGGTCGAGGTAGGCGAGGTCGACCTCTTCCAGGGTGTGCACGACCTTGCAGGCGTCGGCTCTCACAGCCTGTCCGCGACCCGTGTACAGCTCAGGGATCCGCAGCTCCAACGCGTTGAACGACCGGGGAGCCCACTGCTTCACGTAGGCCATCTGGACTCCGGTGGTCGAGTCGACTCGGTCAGCCGCGTAGATCAAGCTCGTGAGGAGCACGGGGTAGAGGGGGCTCCCCTTGAACTCTGCCTCGATAGCGTCACGGATCGCATCGACGCGCATCCCGTTGAACGGCTGGAAGTAGCGAGAGCGGACGCAGAACGTCTCGGTGAAGTAGCCGTGCCGACCGGGCAACGAGGAGAGGTACTGCAGCGCCTCTCGGAGATCGTCCTTGTCCACATCGGCAGCGTCGGTCTCGATGTGGCACTTGGCGAACACCTCGGAGTAGCGCGCGGTGTCGACCGCGGTGACGAAAGCTCCGCGCCGTTTGAACTCCTGGGCCACCCTGGTCGTGCCGGTGAAGAGGTCCAATGCGGTCTCTGCGCCGGACAGCCCGAACAGCTCGCCCAGGACCGGGACCAGGCGGCGCTTGGAGCCGATGTACTTGATCACCTGGGGCTCTCCTCCTCGAAACGGTTACGCCGACGGTACCAGCGGGGCGCGACACGACCGGGGACCGTCTCGGGCAGGAAGAAATGCTGCGCGGCGGCACCACCCGCCGCGACAGGGCTGCGGCGCAACGCGGTGACACGCTGGTCCCTTGATGAGGTGCCGCTCGTGAGGCACCTCACCCGCACCAGTTGAGGGCTCAGCCCGCCCGCCCGCGTTCCCGTAGGGTCCGAAAACTCGATCACACTGTTGACCAGGACTTTCGCGTGGATGGCCGGTCCGGCCACCGCCCGCCTTCACCATGGGAACACCCGATCGTCCCCGTCACGGGCTCTGGTCGTTCGCCTACCTCGCCGTCCGGCGGGTCCTCTCGCTCGCCCTGCTCGTCTTCCGAACGAGCGGGTCCAAGGAGATCGAGATCCTGGTGCTGCGCCACGAGCTCGAGATCCTGCGGCGCAACCAGCCGCGGCCACCCCTCGACCCAGTCGATCGGGCGTGGCTCTGTGCGCTGAGCCGACTCCTGGGAAAGGAGCGCTGGTCGGCGTTTATCGTTCGACCCGAGACCCTCCTTCGCTGGCACCGACGCCTGGTCACCGGGCACTGGACGTACCCTCACGCCTGCCTGGGCGACCGCCCATCGGAGAGGAGCTCGTGACGCTGATCGTGGCGATGGCGTCGGACAATCCGACTTGGGGGTACCAGCGCATCCGAGGTGAGCTGCTCGGTCTCGGACACCGGGTCGCAGCGCTGCTTTGCGCCTGACTTCGCGATAGGGATCGGCCGCAGAATCAAGCAGCATCCGCGGGTCTCCACGACGAGTGGAGGACCATGTTCCGATGACCGAGGAGACCCGTGGAACCGACCGGGCTGGACGCCGTGCGAAGCGCTTCCTGACCCCGCTGCAGAAGTACGAGATCTTCCTCCAACTGGTGCGCCAGGAGGTGACGGTGATCGAGGCCGCCGACCATTGGCAGGTCGATCGCGGCGTCATCATGCGCATCCGCACGGTGGCCAAGGAGGGGGCGCTGGAGGCCTTGTCGAAGTCGCGACCCGGGCGGCGGGAGAAGGAGCGCGACATGGAGCTCTTGGCGGCCCGAGCCGATGCCGCCCGGCTCGGCGACGCCCTGAAGGAGATGGCGGTCCAGCTGATGCTGGTCGAGGGAAAAGGGCGCTGGGGCTGAGTGGCCGGGTCCCACGCCGGGTTGACGCGGCCACCAAGACTGCTCTCCTCGGGCTCATCGACGACGCCACCGCCTCGGGATGGAGCTTTGCGGGCGCCTGCCGCCAGCTCGAGCTCGGAGAGGTGCGGGCGTATCGGTGGAGGGAGCGTCGGGCGACCGGCGAGCTCGACGACCGCTCTCCCGGGGGCAGCCCGATGCACGGCCTCTTGGACGACGAGATCCAGGCGATCATCGACCTCTACCACGCATGGGGCGAGATCGACCGCTCGCATCGAAAGCTCGCCCACCGGGGCTCCTACACGAACACCGTCTGGGTCGCTCCCTCTTCGGTCAGACCTAGATCCGCGAGTAACGAGTCCAGAGACGGAGAGTGGGACGGAGGCTCGAGCGTAGTTCCGTGCTGAGCATCGAGCCG
>JAKARG010000010.1:0-11231 GCA_021819345.1 Actinomycetes bacterium
CCTCCTCACCATCGACCAGCTCGCCGAACAGCTCGGCATCACCACCCGCCACGTCCGCCGGCTCATCGCCGAACGACGAGTGCCCTATGTGAAGGTCGGTCGCCTCGTGCGCTTCGACGAGGAGGAGATCAAGGCATGGCTAGACGAGCACCGGGTCGGCGGACGCCGGGCCGTCTGATGATGCCGTCACAGGCGCCCGGTAGCGTTGGCGCTGGCGTTGCCGACCCGCCGGGCGGTCGGTCCGTGCAGATCGGACCCGATGAGGGAGCGCGCCATGGTTAACGAGGTTGGGGCAATATGAGCACGCGTCGTCGAGGTCGGCGTGTGGCTGGAAGCGTCGACAAGCTGCCATCAGGGCGATGGCGTGCGCGGTTTCGCACCACCGACGGGCGCCGTCTCTCCGGCTCCTTCACCAGCAAGGCCGACGCCGACGCCTGGCTCGCAGCCCAGGGCACCGACCGCGCCCGAGGGACCTGGGTCGATCCCGCTGCCGGCAGGGAGCCGCTCGGGTCCTACGCCACCACCTGGCTGGCCCGCCGGCCGGACCTGCGGCCCCGGACCCGGGACGACTACGCCGACATCATCCGGGTGCACCTCGTGCCGGTGTTCGGGCCGCGCCGGATCGCAGCGATCACCCCGGCGGAGGTCCGAGCCTGGTACGCAGCGACGTCGGAGCGGGTGCCCGGCCGGGCCCGCAAGGCCTACCGGCTGTTGCGCACCATCCTCAACACGGCCGTCGCCGACGAGCTCATCGTCCGCAACCCGTGCCGGGTGCGCGGAGCCGGCCAGGACCGCAGCGCCGAGCGGCCGACGGCGACGGTCGCAGAGGTGTCAGCGCTCGCCGGCGCCGTCGAGGACCGCTGGAGGTCCCTGGTCCTCCTGGCGGCGTGGTGCGGCCTACGCCGGGGTGAGTTGCTCGGACTTCGCCGCAGCGACGTGGACCTCGACCGGGGGACGGTCCGGATCGAGCGGGCGGTGCACTACCTCCGGGACAGCTCCGTCGTCATCGGACCGCCCAAGACCGCCGCCGGCGTGCGCACCGTGGCAGTGCCCCCGCACATTATCCCCGAGCTGACACTCCACTTCGAGCGCTGGGTCGCCCCGACGACCGACGCTCCGCTGTTCACCGAACGCGACGGCGGGCCGCTTCGCATCTACACCCTCGACCGCGCCTGGCGTCGGGCCCGGTCCGCCGTCGGGCTGCCTGATCTCCGCCTGCACGATCTCCGCCACACCGGCAACACCCTCGCGGCTGCTACCGGCGCCAGCACCCGGGAGCTGATGGTGCGCATGGGTCACGCCAGCCCGCAGGCCGCGCTCATTTACCAGCACGCCTCGGCAGAGCGGGATCGGGCCATCGCGGCAGCCCTCTCCAAGCTCGCCGAGGCCGAATGACGCACCGAGCCGCCTGGGTCACGTTTGGGTCACGTTCGGTCCCGAACGACGCCCCGGTGCCCCGGACACCGCCCCTGACCAGGACTTTTGCGAGTACCCCCAACGGGATTCGAACCCGTGCTGCCGCCTTGAAAGGGCGGTGTCCTGGGCCGCTAGACGATGGGGGCGGGCTCCGACAGGTTAGCTTCGGCCGGACGCTCCGGTATCTCCCAGGTGGTCCCCTCGGGCGAGTCCCGGACCTCGATGCCGGCGTGGAGGAGCACGTCCCGGGCCCGGTCGGCGTCGGCCCAACGTCGCTCGGCGCGCGCCGAGGCACGCTCGGCGAGCAGCCCATCGACGAAGGGGGCCACGAGGTCCCGGGGGTCGCGAGCACCGACCCTGGCCAGCTCGCCGAGCCGGGCGATCATCCGGCGCAGGGCTGCCCGGGCCCGATCGGGGGCGTCGGAGTCGAGGGTGTCGCCCGCCCACGCGTGCAGCGCGTCGTCCAGGGCGAGCATCGCACCGACCGCGCCGTCCACGTCGCGGGCGGTGATCGCCAGGTCGAAGTCGCCCTCCAGTCGGCGGACCTCGGAGTGCAGCGGCGAGACGTCCCTGCCACCCTCGTGGCCTGCGTTCTCCGCCCCTGGCGCCGCAGGCACCGGCATCGGGGTAGGGCTGCCCTTTCCCCTGGCGAGGCCTACGAGCTCGGCGATGCCGAGCACCGTGCCGGTCTCCAGACGGGACGAGCTGCCCCGGTGGCGGACGGTGACCCCGCCGTTGCCGACGACGGTGGCAGTGCCGGCATCGAGGTCGAGCACGCAGCCGGTGTGCTCGTCGATGCCGAGGACCCAGCCCCCGGCTGGCAGCTGCTCCTCGAGGGCCTGGAGACGGCGCTCGCCCAGGTAGCAGTAGCGGGTGTCGTGGTTGCCCCCCTCGGCGTTGTCGAAATGCGGGATCACCGCCACGTCGGGGCCGAGCGCGCCCGAGGTCAGGTCGAGCCCGTCCGCCCAGGCCGGGTCCACGCCGCACTTGTAGACCTCGTACACCGGGACGGTGAAGCGCCCGAGGGTGAGCGCAGCGGCGGAGGCGAACACCACGGCCCCCCCGTGGTCGAGCTTGTCGGCGAGGAGCGCCGGGACCTCGCTGCCGGTCCACTGGCGGAGCGCGTAGGTCGGGCTGCCCGGCCCGGCGAAGACCCAGCGGGCACCCGCCACCCGGGAGAGGGCCGTCTCGCGCCGGACCGGGTCGTCGGGCTCCCGCCGGCGGAGGCTCGCGACTTCGACCCGGCGCCCGACGCTCGCCGCGAAGTACTCGACGGCGCGCCCGGAGATGTCGTCGGCGTTCTCCTGGAAGCCGTAGGGCGTGTCGAGGATCGCCGCCGGGACGGGGTCGGGGCCGAGCCGGCCGAAGATCTCCCGGTGCGGCTTGACCATGGTCGGGGCAGTCTCTCCGGAACCGAGCAGGGCGAGGAGTCGAGGGAGGCTCACCGGTCCAGTCTGGGCCGGGCGGCGGTGGTCGTCCAACCCCTGCCGAGATCGACCGTTCCCCATCCCTTCTCTCCGGCGTCGCCCTCGTGTCGCCGACCGGCAACCGCCGGTTCATCCCAAGGGGGCAGGATCGAGCCGTGCGGAGAGCCCGGAGACCATGACCACCCTGCGCTTCCTCGGCGGAGTGGGCACCATCGGCTCGACCTGCGTGCTCGTCGAGCACGATGGCTGGAGGGTGCTGCTCGACGTCGGGATCACCAACCCTCCAGGGGGCGGCCTGCTCCGCCACCCGAGCCAGGCACGCCCGGGCCGCCTGCTCGCCGACCGGCTCGGCTCCGGGATGGCCCCTCGGGTCGAGCACCTCTGGAGCCGCGACGCCCTGGTGGGCCTGGACCTGGCGGGCGGGGGCGACGGTCGGACGCTGGTGGTGGTGAGCCATGCGCACCTCGACCATGCCGGCCTCGTCGGATGGGTCGCCGAGGACGTGCCGATCGTGTGCTCGCCGGGTACCGCCACGGTGCTGCGGGCGATGCGCCGAGCCGGGATGCTCGACGGGCCGCGCACCGAGCTGCAGGTCCTCTCCGCCGGAGAGGCGATGACCCTCGGGCCCTTCGAGGTCCTGCTCCACGAGGTGGACCACAACGTCCCCGGGGCGAGCGGGGTGGAGCTGCGGACCCCCGAAGGCGTTCTCGCCTACACCGGTGACCTCCGCGCCCACGGTCGCCACCCCGAGCGGACGTGGGCATTTGCCGACTCGGTCGGCGGGGCGGAGGTGCTGGTGGCCGAGGGGACGACCCTCGGCGGCACGCCGGCGCTGGTACGGCGCGAGGAGCTCGCAGTCGACGAGGCCTTCGCAGCGGCTCTCTCGGTCCCGGGCTTGGTCCTCTTGTCCTGCTACCCGCTCGACCTCGAGCGGGCGGCGGCGTTCGCCGCCATCGCCACGAGCGGAGGCCGGCGACTGCTCTGGAGCCCCCGGTCGGCCACCTTGCTCCGCGAGCTCGGTCTCGCCGGGGTCGAGGCCTGGGCCGACCGGGTCGCCGAGGAGGTCGGCGGCTCGCCGGGCAGCTTCGTCGTCCAGCTCGAACCGGCGGAGCTGGCCCACCTCGTCGACCTGCCCGTCGGCCCGGGGTCACTGTTCGTGCACGCCGACGGCGAGCCCCTGGGGCCCTTCCAGCCGAGCTGGGCCCTGCTCACCGAGTGGCTCGAGTCGAGAGAAGTACCGCTGCGGCGCATCGGGTGCAGCGGCCATCTCATGCCCGACGACCTGGGCGAGCTGGTCGAGAGGATCGCTCCTGCGACCCTCTACCCGGTGCACACCTCGGACCCCTACCGCCTCTGCCCGCCGCCGGGGACGAGGCGGGTGATCCCTGCCTACGGACGCAGCTATCGCCTGGGGGACGGTCCTTCGCGCCGGACCGGCCAGGTCGGGGGTGCCCGCTCGACCCTCGCAGCCGGGACCGAGCCGACCTCCGTGGCCGACGACGAGCCCGCTCAGGCGGGTCTGCGTGGCCGGCGGGTGGTCTGCTTCGACCTCGACTCGACCATCTGTGACACCCGCCATCGCCAGCACATGATCCTGCCGGGCGAGCGTCGGGGGGAGACCGACTGGGTCGCCTACTCGCTCGCCTGCAGCGACGACGCACCCGTGCCGGGGGTGGTCGGCCTGGCGAGGCTGCTCTCTGCCAACCACCGGATCGTGCTCGTCAGCTCCCGGGACGAGCGCGCTCGGGAGCTCAGCGAACGCTGGTTGGCCCGCCACGGCGTCCCCTACGACGAGCTGCTGCTCGGGGGCGCCGACGGCTCGCCCTCCGATCTGGTCGAGCTGAAGCTCCATCACCTGAGGGGCCTCGCCGAGGCCGGCGCCAAGGTCGAGCTGCTGGTGGACGACCTCCGCTCCGTTGCCGGCCCGGCCGCCGAGCTCGGCGTGCCGGTGCTCACCGTCGCCGCACCGGGTGACCCCTCGGGAGCCTGACCCGCACCCCTCCTCCGGCGCCTCCTCGGGCCTCCTGGACCTCTTCGCGCCGTCGGTCTGGGCTCCCCCGAGCCGTCACCGACATTTCGTCCAGGGATCACCTCGGGGCTACGCCGGGTTCACCTGGCCGGAGGAGACTTCCGCCCATGAACGACTCGAACCTCCACGAAGTCTCCCGGCTCGGTGCCGACCGGGCGCCCCGCCCCGTCGAGGGGAAGGCTCGCCGCACGCTCCCCGGCCGGGCGCTTGCGCTCGGGCTCCTCGGCGGAGCGCTGACCCTCGGTGCCTGCGGGGCCGCTTCCCATTCGGCGACGGTCGAGCCGGCCCACCGGGCACCCTCGGCGGTGGGCCGACGCTCCAGGGTCCAGCCGAGCGGGTCCTCTCGGGCGGGATCCTCGTCCAATCCGATCAAGCTGGTCTACTGGGCGGGGCATGCCTCCGGAGCGCTGCACCAGGCGGTGATCGCCGAGGTGGATCACTTCAACGCAACCCACCCCGGCATCCACGTGAGCTTCATCGACAAGGGAGCCTCGAAGTCCGGGCTGGCGGCATTCGAGGCCGGGCAAGCTCCGAACGTTGCGATGATCAGCAGCTACGCCCTCGGCCCGATGGTGAACGCCGGCGCGGTGCTCAACCTGAAGCCCTATATCGGCGGCCCCGACGGGCTCAGTGCCTCCGAGCTGCACAGCTGGTATTACCCGGTCGTGTGGGACGACATGCAGACCGGCGGGTCCTCCCAGTACCTGTTCCCGCTCGAGAAGAAGTCGGTGCAGGTTCTCTACTTCAACGCCGACCTCCTCCGGCGGGCCAAGATCGCCGCTCCGCCCAGGACCTGGGACGAGGTGACCACCGACCTCGCGAAGCTCACCGCCTTGGGCCCCACGTTCCACGGGATGGCCTGGACCCCCTCGGTCCGGCAGTTCCTCGACATCGCCAGAGCCGACGGGAGCCCGGTCTTCACCACCAAGACGGACCGGCGGACCTTCGACCTCGACAATGCCGGAGGGGTGGAGGCCATGGAGATGCTGCGGTCTTGGGTGCAGCACGGCTACATGATCGTGACCAGCGGGTACGACTACCAGACCGACTTCGGTGCCGGCAAGATCGGCCTGCTGGTCGACGCGTCTGCGGGCTACACCTACGACGCTGGCTCCGCGGGAGGCAAGTTCCCGATGGGTGGCGCCCCGGCTCCCGCCGGGAGCAGCGGGCACTCCTCCCAGTACATCAACGGCGCCTCGATCGTGATGATGAACGTGGGCAGCAAGGCCGACAAGGCGGCCTCTTGGACCTTCGTCAAGTACATGGGCTCGCCGTCGACCAACACCTACTGGGACGAGCACACCAACTACCTGCCGCTCGGGCCCGACACCTACTCGATGATGAAGTCCTTCTACGCCAAGCACCCGGCCCTGGCGGCGACCTTCTCCAACCCTGCGACCTGGTGGTACAAGCCCCAGACCGGCTTTGCGGCCGTCGACTACGAGGCCGCCAAGCCGACCCTGCTCGCCGACATCCTCGATGCCATCACCGGACGGATGTCGATCTCCGCAGCCTTGAAGAACATGGACGTCGAGGGGACCAAGTACCTGAAGGGCATCCTGCGGGCGTGACGGCCACGCTCCTCGAGCCCGTCGAGGTGGCCACGCGACGGGGAGCGGAGCCGGGGCGCCGTCGCCGGCAACGCTCCCCGCTCGTGTCGGTGCTGATGGTCGCGCCGGCGGTGCTGTTCTTGGCCCTCTTCGTCTTCCTGCCGGCGGCGATGGCCCTCGGGATCGGCTTCTTCCACTACCACCTGCTCGGCGTGGGGACCACCTTCGCCGGACTCACCAACTTCAAGGACGCGCTCAGCTACCCGATCTTCTGGCGTGCCGCGGAGAACACCGCGCTCTTCGCGCTCTTGATGGTGCCGACCACCCTCGTCGGGTCGGTGGCGATCGCGTTGGTGCTCAACGGGACGAGCCGCGGGTTCGGGCTGCTCCGCTCGATCGTGCTGCTGCCCTACGTGACCCCCGTGGTCGCGACCGCCATCGGCTGGATCTGGATCTTCAACCCCCAGTACGGGGTGGCCAACTACGTGCTGCACGGCCTCGGCCTCCCCGGCTCCCAGTGGCTGCTGTCGCCCACCATGGCCCTGCCGTCGGTCGCCATCTACACCCTGTGGCACGGGCTCGGCTTCGACGTGGTCCTCGTGCTCGCCGGGCTGGCGAGCCTGCCACGCGACGTGATGGAGGCGGCCTCGATCGACGGCGCGGGCCGCTGGCAGCGCTTCTACAAGGTCCAGATGCCGCTGTTGTCACCGACTCTGTTCTTCGTCGCTTTCGTCTCGACCCTCGGAGCGCTCCAGTCCTTCTCGCAGATATACGCCCTGAGCTCCGGCCAGGGCGGCCCCGGCTTCGCCACCACGACGCTCCTGCTGCTCATCTACCAGACCGCCTTCTCCTATTTCCACTTCTCCTATGGCGCCGCGATGGCACTCTTGCTCGTGGTCATGATCCTCGTCGTCGTCGGGTTCCAGCGCTGGCTGGCGCGCCGCTGGGCGTTCTACCAGTGAGGCATTTGCAAGGACACCCGGTGTCGAGCCTGCTCGGCGCGTCGGGGAAGAGCGCGACGCTTCGAGCTTCACTGCCCGTGCGGGGGCGGAGGTGAGCGCTGTCGCCCCGGGGGTCGTGGCTGGCCGCCCGGTGACCCCGGAGGCGAGATCCGGCGCGGCTGCACGGGCCAGACGCCTGGCGCTCACCGGAGGCCACCGTCGCTCCAAAGCGATCCGGCTCCTGGTCGGCGCCGCGATCGCAGCAGCCTTCCTGTTCCCGGTGTGGATCGCCCTCGTGACCTCCGTGGACCGGGCGTCGCAGGTCTTCGTCTACCCCCCGCACCTGCTCCCGTCCTTCGACTTCAGTCCCTACGCCAGGGTGTGGAGGATGGAGGACTGGCCGATGTACTTCGAGAACACGCTGTTCATCTCCTCGGTGACCGTGCTGCTCGCCCTGTCCACGAGCATCCTCGCCGCCTGGGCGCTGAGCCTCGGCGGGCTCCGGCGCTCAGAGGCGGTGTTCCGCACGATGCTCGTCGCCCTCATAGTGCCCGGTGAGAGCCTGCTCGTTCCGAACTACCTGATCCTCTACAAGATGCACCTGGTGAACACGCTCTGGGCGCAGATCGTCCCCTTCGGGGCGAGCGTCTATGGGATCTACCTCCTGCGGGAGTTCTTCCTCGGGATGCCCCGCTCGTACTGGGAGGCCGCCCGGCTCGACGGCGCCGGGCCGATGCGTTTCCTGTGTTCGGTGGCGGTCCCGCTCGCCCGGCCCATCCTGCTCACCGTCGGGCTCTACATCTTCATCGGCAGCTGGAACTCGTTCCAGTGGCCGCTAATCGTCACGGTGAGCCACAGCGTCCAGCCGATCGAGGTGGCCGTCGAGAGCCTCCAGCAGGCGCACTCGGTCGACTGGAGGCGCCTGTCCGCCGCCGGGGTGATCGCCACGGCGCCGCTCGTGGTCCTCTACGCCTTCATCCAGAAGCACATCGTGGCGGGGATCTCCCGGGGAGAGGGCCTGAGCGGGGGCTGAGCATCCGGTGCGGGGCATCGCTCGCCGGAAGCGTTCGCCGGGGCCCGGGGCCCGGCGCTCAGGGCGCGAAGGCCGATCCGTCCGCTGCCGCCTCGATCAGATCGGCGACGAGCGCCGGGTGCTGGGCGTGGAGGTCGTGGTCCCCCTCGACCCAGCGCACTGCGCCCGTCGGGAGGCTGGCGAGGGCCGCGGACACCGCCTCGCGCTTGGCCGACTCGTGGCGCGACGCACGGCCCTCGGGCCGTCCGGCAGGCACGATCAGGACGGGCACTTCGACCCCGCCCATCACCTGCAGCGGATGGTGCTGCCAGAGGTGTCGGAGGATCTCGAGGTGGCGGGGGAGGGTGAGCCAGGGGCGGACGGTGCCATCGGGGCAGACCTCCACGTTGCCGAGCGCACCTTGGATCCCGGTCTCGGGCCAGTCCGGGTGCGAGCGGCGGAGCATCGCCTCGAAGTCGGCCAGGGGGGTGCCGGCGAACTGCGGTGGGGTGAGGGCGGCCTCGGCGGTGGCCCAGTCGGCGAAGCTCGAGGAGAGCTCGATCGTGCCGCCGTCCACCAGCACCGCCGTCACGAGAGCGGGGCGGTAGCGGGCGGCGAGCTCGACGACCACGTTCCCGCCCCAGCTCTGCCCTGCGGCCACCACCGGGCGGTGCTGCCAGCCAAGACCGCCGACGACCCCCACCAGGTCCGCGGTGAGGGTCTCGAAGTCGTAGCCCCGGTCGGGCTTGTCGCTCCTGCCGTGCCCCCGCTGGTCGACGGCGGCGACCGGGTGGCCCCGGCCGGCCAGCTCGCTCGCCACCCCGTCCCAGAGACGGGCGTTGGACGCGAGGCCGTGGACCAACAGGGCCGGTGCTCCTTCGCCGGCGAGGTTCCAGGTGCGCACCGCCAGGGTGACGCCCCCGGTGGCGGCGAGGCGCACCTCGCCGGGCTGGCGTTGCGCTGGAGGGTGGTCGTGGTTCTCCCCGGCTCGGTCGGCGGGGGATGGCGGCTCAGCCGGAGACATCGGGTCCGGCGGACTCGAGCTCGATCAGGATCGCCACCCTGCGCTCCCGTCGCATCGCTTCGCGGAAGTCTTCCCAGTCGGGGTGCTCGCCCGCCACCTGGCGGTAGAGCTCGACCAGGGACTCCATGCAGTCGGGGAGGGCCACGATCGTCGCCCGGCCCCGAGCGACCACCCAGCTGCCGAAGAAGCCGTCGGGGAAGGCGCACAGCGTCACCCGCGGGTCGCGACGCAGGTTGCGCACCTTGTAGGCCGGCTCGCGGCTGGAGACGACCACCCGGCCGGCATCGTCCACTCCGTGGACCACAGGCGATGGCTGCGGGCTGCCGTCGGGCCGGTTCGCGATCAGCACCGAGCGGTGGTTGGCACGCAGGTACTCACGCGCCGAGGCGAGGTCCACGCCTCAGTCTGGCCCGGGCGGGGGCACGTCCGCCACTCCCGACCGGCGGACGCGCCCGCCGAGGGGTGTGCTCGCATGTCGGAGGCCGCTCACCTGCGCCCAGCCCGCCTGCGCCCAGCCCGCCTGCGTCTCGCTCACCAGGAGCCGGTGAGCGCCTCGATCCCGCACTCCTGGAGGTAGCCGAGGAAGTGGTAGAGGGCGTGGGCCGGCGACGCCGACGGGTCGGTGTCGTCGTCCTCGGTCACCTCGAGGCGGGTGCCGAGCAGGAGCCGGATGCTGTTCAGCGCCCTTAGCCAGCCGTCGAGCTGCTCGGCGGTGAGCTCGGGCGCCGAGACGGTCGACTCGAGCACGCCGAGCGCCTCCTCGTGGCCGGCGAGCAGGTCGTCGTGCGTGAGCCGACGGAGCTCCTCCTCGTGGCCGGCGTCGAGGGGGGAGGAGTACGTCGGCGGGAAGAGCCGACGGAGCGCAGGGTCGTCGGGCTCGGCGAGCGCCTCGCGCATCTGGGCGGGGAGCGAGGCGAGCACGGCCCGCTCCTCGGCGCCGAGCTCGAGGGCGTAGGACCCGTTACGGCTGCGGCGGATGGGCCGCCGGTCGAACAGGCTCACTCCGCCGCCCCGACCCTCGACCGCGCCGCCCCGATCCTCGCCGCCCCGATCCTCGCCGCCCCGACCCTCAACCGGGTCACTCGTCGTGCTCCATCGTGGCCCACAGCCCGTGCTCGTGGAGCCGCAGCACATCGAGCTCCGCCTTCTCGCGCGGCCCGGAGGAGACCACCGCCTTGCCCTTGGTGTGAACATCCATCATCAGGTGGTGGGCCTTGTCCCGGCTGTAGCCGAACAGCTTCTGGATCACGAAGGTGACATAGGACATGAGGTTGATCGGGTCGTTCCACACGATCACCTTCCAGGGCCGGTCGGCGGTGACGTCGAGGGTCGTCTCCGGCTCGATGACCTCGACCGGTGCGGCGGTGGGCACCGTCGGCTATCCCGGGAGGGCCGCAGGCCTACCTGCGGCCGGGCGGTCGGCGCGTGGGCGGTGGTGGGCGTCAGCGGCCAGGGCATCGCGGCTCACCGCGGTCGAGCGGACGGCGAGGCCGAGGTTGAAGCGCAGCACCGCCAGCACGACGAGCATCGCCCCGGCTACGTGGACCTCGGTGAGCGGAGCCGGGTCCCCGAGGAAGTAGAGGCTGTAGCCGACGGCCCCCTGGAGGACCACCGCGGCGAGCAGCATCTCCCCCCGGCGCATGACCGACGGCGCCACCCCCGAACGCATCATGAGCCCGAGCGTGACGACCACGAGTCCGACCAGCACGTCGGCCGACGAGCCGTGCAGCTGGGCGAGGTCGTGGAGCGAGAAGTCGAAGCGCGGCGCCAGCGGCGACCCGCCGTGCGGGCCGGTCGAGGTCACGAGGGTCCCGAAGACGAGCACCACGAAG
>JAKARG010000010.1:11241-19021 GCA_021819345.1 Actinomycetes bacterium
CATCAGGCGGGCGAGGCGGCTCTGGTCCCGGCCCACCAGGGGAACGACCTCGCCGCTCACCCGGGCCCGCCCGGGCCGGCCCGGGACCGGCTCCTCGGGCAGGCCGGCGCGGTGGTAGAGCAGCACTGCGTCGGTGAGGAAGACGATGGCGAGCAGGAAGTGCGCCATGACGAAAGGGGGGGCCAGCTTCTCGAGCACCGTGATCCCGCCGAGGACGGTCTCGGCAAGGAGGCCCCCGACGAGCCCGAACGCCAGCCAGGTGAGGTCCCGCCGCCTCGTGGAGCGGACCTGGGAGGCGAGGGCGGCCACCACGCAGACCAGGCTCAGGCCGACGGTGACCAGGCGGTTGCCGAACTCCATCCACGGGTGGAAGCGCAATGGGGCGATGACGCGCCCGTCCCGGCATGTCGGCCAGTCCAGGCAGCCGAGCCCCGAGCCGGTGAGGCGCACCGCTGCGCCGGTGACGATGATCAGGCACAGCCCGACCACCGCCACTGCCGACATCCGCCGGAACGCCCGCGCCGAGAGCCGTCGGTGCCGGATCGTCGCTGCCAGCTCGCCGGCACGGCTGGCGAGGGCCGGCGTCCGGTTCATGGTCTCCCATCGTAGGGCTGCTTGGGCCGCTGGCCCACCTCGGTCGCCGACCCACCCCCCGGGCGCGGGCGAGCCGTCGTCTCGCCGCCGGCCAGGTCCGTAGGGTCGCCGAGCGCCTCCCGCTTTGTCGCCGCGGCCGCTGCGGCCGTAGTGTCGTCGCCGATGATCCCCTACCGGACGGGCAGGAGCCCCGCCCGTCCCGCGAGCCGTTGACCAGCCTCGCGCTGGCCGGCAGCAACCCGACGCTGCGGCGTCGTCTCGCCGGCTTCGTGGCCCTCACCAAGCCCCGGATAGTCGAGCTGCTGCTCGTAACGACCCTGCCGACCATGATCGTCGCCGCGCACGGGCTTCCTTCTGCCCGCCTGATCGTCGCCACCCTGGTGGGCGGGACCCTTGCCGCCGGAGGTGCCAACGCGGTCAACATGTACGTGGACCGCGACATCGACGCAGTGATGCGCCGTACCGCCCGGCGCCCGCTCGTCACCGGCGTGGTCGGGCCTACCGAGGCGCTCGTCTTCGCGCTCGCCCTCGAGGCAGTGGCCTTCGGCCTGCTCTGGGTGGAGGTCAACCTCCTGTCGGCGGCCCTGGCCCTCGGGGCGATGCTGTTCTACGTCTTCGTCTACACCCTCTGGCTCAAGCGGAGCTCGGTGCAGAACATCGTGATCGGCGGGGCAGCGGGGGCGGTGCCGGTCCTCGTCGGCTGGGCGGCGGTGCGCGGCTCGGTCGGGGTCGCGCCGCTGTTGCTGTTCGCCCTCATCTTCGTATGGACCCCGCCGCACTTCTGGGCCCTGGCCTTCCGCTACCGCGACGACTACCGGTCGGTGCACGTCCCGATGATGCCGGCGGTGGTCCCCCTGGCGCTGGTGGCCCGCCGGATCATGGCGTACTCGGTGCTCGTGGTCGCGACCTCGCTCGGCTTCGGCTGGGCGTCGGGGGCGGGGCTCGTCTACTGGGTTGCGGCGGCGGCGAGCGGAGCGGTGTTCCTCGTCTACTCCTGGCGGCTGCTCGCCGAGCAGTCCGAGGCTCGGGCGATGCGGCTGTTCCACTGGTCGATCACCTACCTGACGCTCCTCTTCGCCGCCATGGCCGTCGACCAGTTCGTCCACCTGCGCGTCTGACCGGCTGCACGGCCTTCCAGCACCGGGCCACACGGGCACCGGGCCACACGGGCACCGGGCCACACGGGCACCGGGCCACACGGGCCCGGGCCACACGGGCCCGAGAAGGGGGGTGCGCTCACTCCCAGCGGAAGCCGAGCGCGGCGACGAGCGGCGCCCCGACCGCCCAGGCGGCGAGCACCACCCAGGACTCGATGCCCCCACCGGGGCCCCCGCCGGTCAGGCTCGAGTGCAAGGCTCCGGAGAGCGCCGCGGAGGGCAGGGCGCGTGCCACTGTCGCGAGGCCGCCCGGTAGGTGAGAGAGGGGAAAGACCATGCCCCCGACGAGGAGCAGGACCAGGTAGAGGCCGTTGGCCGCCGCGAGGGTCACCTCGGCCCGCAGCGCGCCGGCCATCGTCAAGCCGATCCCGGCGAAGGCGGCGGTGGCGAGCACCACTGCGCCGGCCGCCGCCGCCGGGTCGCCGCCGGGGTTCCAGCCGAGGGCGGCGGCGACACCTACGAGCACCCCGGTTTGGACCAGCTCCAGCGCGAGGACCGCGAGGGTCTTGGCGGCGAGCAGCCTCGGCCGGCCGAGCGGGGTGGCACCCAGGCGCTTGAGCACCAGGTACTGGCGTTCGAAGCCGGTCGCGATGCCCAGGCTGACCATCGACGTCGACATGACCGCCAGGGCGAGGATCCCGGGTGCCAGGTACTGCACCGGCCGGTGCACCCCCGCCGGCAGCGGCAGGACGTGCACCTCGGAGAAGAAGGCGAGGAGACCGACGGGGATCGCGAGGGTGAGCAGCACCGACTCGCCCCGGCGCAGGGTGAGGCGCAGCTCGGCGGCGCTCTGGGCGACGAGGGCCCTCACCCGCCGCCCCCGCTGCGCCCGTCGGCGATCAGGCGCAGGAACACGTCCTCCAGTCGCTCCCGCCCGGCGCGAAGGTCGGCGAGGGGCAGGTCGCGCTCGGCGAGCCAGGCGGTGAGGGCGGCGATCGCGGCCGGCGTCGGGGCGGTCGCCACTTCGTACTCGCCGGGCTCGGCCTCGACGGCGCCTGCGCCGAGGGCGGCACCCAGGCCGGCGGTGTCGATCCCCGGCGGGGCGCCGAAGCGGATCGAGTGGCCGGCGGTCGCGGTGACGAGCTCGGCCGGCGTGGCGTCGGCCACGACCCGCCCCCGGTCGACGATCACCACCCGGTCGGCGAGGCGCTCGACCTCCTCGAGCTGGTGGGTGGTGAGCACGACGCAGACCCCCTCGTCGCGCAGACCCGCGACCACCGAGCGGATCACCTGGCGGCCCTCGGGGTCGACCCCGGCGGTCGGCTCGTCGAGGAAGACCACCTCGGGGCGCCCGACGAGGGCGAGGCCGAGGGAGAGCCGTTGCTGCTCGCCCCCCGAGAGGCGCCTCCAGGGGGTACGGGCGACGCGGGCGAGACCGAGGCGGCCGAGCAGCGTCGCGGGGTCGAGGGGGTGGCGGTAGTAGGAGGCGAACAGACCGAGCGCCTCGGCCGGGCCCATGCCCGGGTAGACCCCGCCGCGCTGGAGCATCACCCCGACCCGCCGGGTGAGCGCTGCGTGGTCGCGCGCCGGGTCGAGGCCGAGGACCCTCACCATGCCGGCCGAGCGGGGGCGGTAGCCCTCCAGGGCCTCGACGGTGCTCGTCTTGCCCGCTCCGTTCGGCCCGAGCAGGGCGAGGACCGAGCCCGCCTCGGCTACCAGGTCGATCCCGTCGACGGCGACCACCTCGCCGTAGCGCACCGAGAGACCCTCGACCTCGATCGACGCCATGACCCCTCGACGGTACCGCCGCGCGCCGGCGCAGCGACCCGTTCGACCGGGCAGGGTGAGAGGTCGGGGAGCTGTGGGCAGGATCCCCCGGTGAGCGATCCGGGACCGACCGTCGTGGCGTTCCGTCACGGTGAGACCGAGTGGAGCCGTTCGGGGCGCCATACCGGCGTCACCGACGTGGAGCTGACCGCCAGGGGGGAGGCAGAGGCCGAGGGACTGCGGACCGAGGTGCTCGGGTCTCGCCCGGACCTGGTCCTCTGCAGCCCCCGCCACCGGGCCCGGCGGACCGCCGAGCTCGCCGGGCTCACCCCCTACGTGCTCGACCCGGACCTCGCCGAGTGGGACTACGGGGACTTCGAGGGGCTGACCAGCGACGAGATCCACCACCGCGTGCCGGGCTGGACGATCTGGAGCGGACCGTGGCCCGCCGGGGAGACCGCCACCCAGGTCTCGGCGCGTGCCGACCGGGTGGTCCGCCGGATCCTCTGCGAGCCGGCGGGCTCCCGGGTCGCGGTGGTCGCCCACGGGCACTTCCTGCGGGTCCTGGCGGCCCGGTGGATCGGCGAGCCGGCCCGTCACGGCCGGTTCCTCGCCCTCGACACCGCCACGTTCGGCGAGCTCGGCTGGGAGCACGCCGAGCGGGTGCTGCGCCGCTGGAACGCCCCGGTGCTCTCCTGAGGCCGCCGGGCCAGAGGGGCCGACCCGCCGCAGGCCGGCTCGGGGACGCGCTGCGAGCTGCGGGCTGCGGGCAGCGCCGCCGACGACGGGGCGACCCGCCGGCGCGGACCGCCCGGCGCGGACTGCTCCGGCGGGTGCCGGGCAAGAATGGACCGGTGAGCACGGAGCACTCGGACCTCGCGGCCATCGGGGCGGGCTCGGGCGGCAGGGGAGAGGGCGGCGGCAAGGGAGAGGGCATCGGGGCCCTCCTGGAGCGTCGCAGCTCCGATCCTTCGCCCGCTCTGACCGAGGGGGCGTCCGGCCGTAGCCTCAGCTGGGCCGGTCTCGCCGAGGCGGGCCGGCGCTTCGGGGCGACCGTCGGTGCCGGCAACCTCCCGGCGCTGGGCCGGGTCGGCCTCTGCCTCGCCGACCCCCTGGAGATGGCTTCGAGCTACCTGGCCGCCGGCCTGACCGTCGCCCCCCTCGACCCCGACACCACCCTCCCCGAGCTGCTCGGCGCCTGCCGCCGCCTCGGCCTGTCAGCCGTCGTCGGCGGCCCGGAGCCCGCCGAGGGCTGGGCGCCGGCGCTGGAGCGAGCGGGGGTCGCCACCTGGGCCACCGCCGGCGGGGGCGCCGCCCTGCGAGCCCTGACCCCCCCGGGCGGCGCCGGCGAGCCCGGCCATGGCGCCGCGCTGTTGCTGTCCAGCTCGGGAACCACCGGCCGGCCCAAGCTGGTCCCCCTCGGCGAAGGCCAGCTCCTCGGGACCGCCCGCAGTGTCGTCTCCTGCCACCGACTCGGGCCTGGCGACCGGGGCTACAGTCCGCTGCCCCTCTCGCACATCAACGGCCTCGTGGTGGGGGTCCTCGCAGGCCTCGTCGGCGGCTACCCGTTGGTCCTCGACCGGCGGTTCTCGGCATCGAGCTTCTGGGAGGTGGTCGAGCGGGAGCAGGTCAGCTGGGTAAACCTGGTCCCGGCGATCCTCGCCATCCTCGCCGCCCGCCGCCCGCCGCCCGCCGAGGTGGCCCGCCGGGTGGCCTTCGCCAGGTCGGCGTCGGCCCCGCTCCCGCTGCGGACCCTGGAGAGCTTCGAAGCGGCCACCGGGATCCCGGTCGTCGAGACCTACGGGATGACCGAGGCCGCCAGCCAGATCACCTCCAACCCCCGCCCGCCGGCGAAGCGGCGCCCCGGGTCGGTGGGACGCCCGGTCGGTGTCGAGTTGCGCATCGTCGACCGCGACCGCGCTCCGCTGCCCGCCGGCGGGATCGGCGAGGTCGAGATCCGCGGGGACAACGTGGTCGGCGTCTACTGGGAGCCGGCCGGCTCGAACCCACCGGAGCGCCCGGCGCGCAGCGCCGACGGCTGGCTACCGACCGGTGACCTCGGCCACCTCGACGCCGACGGCTACCTCTACCTGGTCGGGCGGGCCGACGACGTCATCAACCGGGGTGGCGAGAAGCTCTACCCCCGGGAGGTGGAGGAGGTGCTCCTCGGCGACGAGAGGGTCGCTGCGGCGGCGGTGGTGGGGCGTCCCCATCCGAGCCTCGGGGAGGAGCCGGTCGCCTACGTCCTGCCCCGCGAGGACCCGCCGGTCGAGCCCGGGGCGCTGGCGCGCGACCTCGACCGGCGCTGCGTGGATCTCCTGAGCCGCTTCCGGAGGCCGGCGGAGATCGTGATCGCCTCCTCCTTGCCGCAGGGGCCCAACGGCAAGGTCCGCCGTGCCGAGCTCAGGCGCCGGCTGGCCGGAGCGGCTCCGCAGGGCACCTCGGGGTGAGCGCCCCGGTCCCGGCCGACCCGGGACCGGGCGGCGGTAGGTCCGAGCCCGACCGGGGCCCTACCGGCTACCGGGGAGGGATCAGGGCCGGCGACGGGCATCTCGGCGCGGTCGACCTGGTGCGCTTCGTCACCATCACGGGGGTCGTCGCCGTGCACTGCACGTCGCTCACCGCGGACCGCTCCTCGCTCGCCGCCGGTGGGGTGCTGTCGGTGCTGCACGTGACCCGCTCGGTGTTCCTCTTTCTCTCCGCCTTCGTCCTCACCTACAGCTACCAACGCCGCCCCCGGTCGCCCAAGGCGTTCTGGAAGCACCGCTACCCGCTCATCATCTGCCCTTACGTGACCTGGAGCGCGATCTACGTGCTGACCGACGGGGAGCTGCACCGCGGCGTCGGCTACGTCGTCGGGCACTACCTGCTCGACCTGCTCGACGGCGGAGCCCACTTCCAGCTCTACTACATGCTGCTCCCCCTCCAGCTCTACCTCATCTACCCGAGCCTCGTCGGCTGGCTACAGCGCCACCGCCGGACCCACCGGCCCCTGCTCCTCGCGAGCGTGGCCTTCCAGCTGTCGTTCACCGCCGCCATCCACTACGGCTGGCGGCCCCCGGTGCTCGGGATCTGGCTCACCCACTCGGGGTCGTGGCTCCCGAGCTACGAGCTCTACATCGCGGGTGGGCTCGTCGCCGCGCTGCACTTCGAGGAAGTGACCGCCTGGGTGCGCTCCCACGGTCGCCTGCTGCTGGTGGCGGTGCTCTCCTCCATTGCCCTCGCCGAGGTGAGCTACGTGTGCGACCTGCGCTACCTCGGCTACTCGCCGATCCGGGCCAGCCAGGTCTTCCAGCCGACGGTGGTCATCGAGGCGGTCACCATCACCCTCGCCCAGTACTACCTCGGGCTGTGGGTGACCGACCGGGCTGGTGTCAGAGGTCGCCAGTTCCTCGAGCGGACGGCCGACGCCTCCTTCGGGGTGTTCCTCGCCCACCCGCTGCTCGTCGGCGCGATCCTCGACCTGGCCTCGATCTCGGGCCTCGCGGCGCTGGTCGGCCGGCTCCCCGGCGGCGTGATCGAAGCCCTTGCCGTGCTCGGCCTGGTCCCCTTCGTCTACGCGGTCACCTATCGTTTCGTGGTGTGGGCTCGTCACACCCGGGTGAGCGTGTGGCTGACCGGGAGGGCGACCCCCTTCCCCCCGGGGGCTCGGGAGCTGGCCGACGCCCCACCCGCTCCTCCTGGCCGGTGAGCGCCTCCGATGCGTGACCCCGGTGACGTGTTCCACCTCGCCGTGCCGGCGCGCGACCTCGACGAGGCGGAGCGCTTCTACGTCCAGGGCCTCGGGTGCCACCTGGCCCGGCGCTACGCGGACCGGATCACCCTGGACTTCTTCGGCGACCAGCTCGTGTGCCACCTCTCCGAGCGCTGGGAGCGCGAGGCCAGCGACCTCTACCCGCGCCACTTCGGGGTCACCTTCCGGCGCCGGGAGGACTTCGATGCAGTCGTGCGCCTGGCCGGGTCCCGGGGCCTGACGGTCTTCGCCCCGGTGGGCCACCGCTTCGAGGGGCTGGTCGAGGAGCACCTGAGCTTCGTGCTCTGCGACCCGTCCAACAACCTGATCGAGCTGAAGCACTACCTCGACCCGAGGATGATGCACTGAGCGGCGCGACCGCTCGGGTGCTGGCCGCCCGCCACGGCCGGACCGCCTGGAACCTCGCCGGCCGCCTCCAGGGGCACGCCGATCCCGACCTCGACGCCGAGGGAAGGGCCCAGGCCGAGCGCCTGGCCGTCGAGCTCGCCGGCCTGCCGGTCGGCCGGGTGGTGGCCTCGGACCTGCGCCGGGCTCGCCACACCGCCCGGCCGGTCGCGCGGTCGACGAT
>JAKARG010000400.1 GCA_021819345.1 Actinomycetes bacterium
CTGGTCATGCGGAGACGCCCGGGATGAGCACCTTCGAGGTCTTCGCCGCCTTGCACGTTCCGGGTGACCCGTTCGTGCTGGTCAATGCCTGGGACGTGGCCTCGGCGCTGATCCTCGCCGACGCCGGCCATCCGGCGATCGGCACCACCAGCCTCGGGGTCACTGCCGCAGCGGGGCTCCCAGACGGGGTCGGAGCAGGCCGGGAGCTCACCGTCGAGCTGGTCGGTCGTCTCTCCGGCCGGCTCGGGGTGCCGCTCAGCGTGGACCTGGAGAACGGCTACAGCGAGGATCCTCGAGTGGTCGCCGAGCTGGTCGGTCGCCTCGGTGCCCTCGGCGTCGCCGGCGTCAACCTCGAAGACGCCGGTCGGAGCCCCGAGGCGCACGCCGGCGTCGTTGCCGCAGTGCGCGCTGCCAACCCGGAGGTCTTCCTCAACGCACGCATCGACGAGCACTGGTCCGGCGGCCACGACCTCGTTACTGCGCTCGAACGGGCCAGGGCGTACCGTGACGCCGGCGCGCATGGCCTGTTCGTCCCGGGCCTCACCGACCCGGCCGGGATCGGCGCCGTCGCCGACCTCGGCCTGCCGGTCAACGTCTTGTGGCAGCCCGGGGGCGGCCTGCGCTCCACCTCCGCCGCCCGGATCAGCACCGGCTCGGCGCTCTACCGCGCGGCCATTTCGGCTGGTGCCCAGGCAGCCGACGCCGCCCGTGCCCGACGGCCGCCGGCGCCGACGATCGGCTACGACGCGGTCCAGGACCTGCTCCGGGGCGCCGGCCGCGGGTGACCTGCATCACCGAGGCGAGCGTTGCTGGCGCAACTGCGGACGCTCCGGCAGACCGGCCCGGGGCCCAGCTCGATCAGCTACCGACGCCGGCCAGGAGCGGTCGGCGCCACGCCGGCCCCTCGAGCCCGCGCAGGTCGGTCGGCCAGTCGGCCACCGGGTCCCAGGGGAGCGGCAGGGCGGCCGAGCCCGAGCCGGCGAGTGGGCGAGGGCGGCGAGGAGTCGGGGCACCAGAGCTCCCGCCCCGCCCGCGATAGACGATCAGCCCGGTGAGCGGGTCGGGGACGGCATCGAGCGCCGCGACCACGCTGCTGTGGGACCGGAAGCGCTCCCAGGCCAGCTCGTCCTCGACCTCTACCTCGAGCACCACGCCCCAGGGGTGGGAGTGCCACTCCCAGTCGGTGGCGCCACAACCGAGGGCAGCCCCGATCAGCACGTCGGTCCACTCCTCGGCCCAGCCGAGAGCGGAGCGATGCCCGTCGAAGACCTCCAGGGAGTACCAGCTCGCCATCTCGGATCAAGTGTAGCCCGCTGCTCGGGCGCCGGCCATGGGGGATCGGATGGCGCCGGTGGTGGGTTGGTTCGGGCTCGACGCCTCGGCGAGCAGCTCTAGGAGGCGGGGACCGAAGCGGCCCACCTTCACCGGTCCGAGCCCGGGTATCGCGAGCAGGCCGGCTTCGTCGGTCGGCCGTCGGGCTGCGAGAGCGAACAGCACGGTGTCGTGCAAGACGACCGAGGCTGGTACCGCCGAGGCATGCGCGGTGCATGCACGCCAGGCCCGGAGCGCCTCGAGGGCTGCCGGGTCGGGAGGGGGCCAGCCCGCTGGGAGCCTCGACCGCAGCCCATCCCGGGTGGGTTGCCGGACCGCCGACAGCCGGTCGCGCTGGTCCTCGAAGCGCGCCGACCATCTCTTCGCGCTCGCCGGCGCCCCCTCGCCGTCTTCCTCGACGCCTAGGTGGGCGGTGCTGCCGGGGTGGGCGGTGCTGCCGGGGTCCGGAGAGCTGGCCGCCGGCAACCAGGGCGAGGGGCGGCGGGGGACCGGGTGCCCGCCGAACCGGCGTACCCGTGCCCATGAGCAGCAGAGGCGGTCGGTCGCCCGAGTGAGGGCGACGTACAGCAGCCGGCGTTCCTCGGCGATCGCAAGAGGGCTCGCCGCACGGCCGATCGGGACCAGGCCGTCCTCCAGGCCGCAGACCCACACCGCCCGCCACTCGAGGCCCTTGGCCCGGTGGAACGAGCAGATCGTCACGGCCTCGGGTGCAGCGGGGCCGCTCGGCCGCCAGGAGTCGCCGGGGCGCCTCGGGGACCCGGGTGCCGGCGGGGCCTTCCCGCCCCCGCCCTGTTCGAGCGCCTCGCCGATCGGTGCGGGTCCGAAGAGGCACGGGAGGCCGGCGATCCAGTCTGCGACCGACGCGGTCTCGTCGAGGCGCCTCGCCTGGCGGGCGATGCTGGCGAGGCTGTCGAGGACCCCGGCTGTCTCTGCGTCGGCGTCCTCGGCCCAGGACTCGAGGTCGGCGACCGCCACCGCAAGCGGCGCCCGTCGAGGGGTCTCCGACGAGAGGCGCCGCAGGGCGGCCCTCGCCACCGGGTGCTCCAAGAGCCGTTCCTCGTCGGGGACCCGAACCGGGATCGAGGCGGCCCGGCAGGCCTCGGCCAGGAAGACGGCCTGGGCATTGGTCCGGGTGAGCACGGCGAGAGCAGACCAGCCGAACCCCTCGTCGTGGGCCGCTCCGAGCGCGGCGGCTATGCCGGCTGCCTCCGCTCGATCCGAGGCCCACGAACGTACGTCCACCTCCCTGCCCTCCGGGCGCGACGAGCCGCGGTGCCGTCCGGCCGGGCCGAGCACCGAGGCTGCGGCGGTGACGATCTGAGGGGTGCATCGGTGGTTGGCGTCGAGGTGGACCACCTCCCCCGACGGCCAGCGCTCGCTGAAGCGCTCGAGCAAGTCGACGTCGGCACCGTTCCACCCGTAGATCGCCTGGTGCGGGTCTCCGACGACGCAGAGGTCCACCCGCTCACCGAGCCAGGCGAGCAGCAGCCGGCGCTGCAACGGGTTGAGGTCCTGGACCTCGTCGACGAAGAGGTGTCTCCAGCGCCAGCGTTGCGCAGCAGCGAAGGTCGGGTCGCTCTCGATGGCGTCGGCGCAGCGCTCGAGGAGGTCGTCGAAGTCCACCAGTCCCCGTCGTCTCTTCTCGTGCTGGTACCGAGAGAGCAGGGAGGCCACCTCCCCGGCCGGCGCGGGCATGGCGTGGGAGGGGAGCGACGAGCGCAGCTCGTCGGGCCCGACCCGGCGTGCCTGGGCCCACTCGATGATCCCGGCGAGCTCGGCGAGGGGAACGCCGGCGAGGCCGGGGCGCTCGGCGGCGAGCGGGCCGAGCAGCCGGGCCTTGCGTTCGAGCAGGGTCGGCGCCGTCTGGCCACGGTCTGCCCACCAGCGCCGCAGCTGGGCTGCAGCGACAGCGTGGAAGGTTCCGGCCGCGACCGGTTCGCGGAGCCCGACCCGACGGAGCCGATCGGCGAGCTCGGCTGCGGCGCGCCGGGTGAAGGTCAGGGCGAGCACGTGGGCCGGGTCTGCGGTCCCGGTGCTGCACCGGTAGGCCACCCGCCGGGTGAGCACCCGGGTCTTGCCGGCACCGGCGGCAGCGACGACGCACAGGGGCGTCGCATCGCTAGTGACCGCCCGCAGCTGCGGCTCGGTCAGCTCGTCCAGGAGAGCGCGCGTGCTCTCGTCGGGCGGGGCGGTCTGGAGGTCGGCTCGCACCACCTGCCCGAAGATACGGACTGGGTGGGACACAGTGGTGGAAGA
>JAKARG010000401.1 GCA_021819345.1 Actinomycetes bacterium
CGATCTGAGGCGATGTCCAACCCCGAGCCCCCGGCACCCGGCGCCAACCGCCGCCCCTGGTTGCTCGTCGCTGCGTTCACGAGCCTCGCCGCAGCCGCCTGGGCGGGAGTGCTGGTAGCCGGCCGGGCCGGCCTCCCCCGCCACGACGTGGTCCCCTGGGCCCTGCTCGTCCTGGCTACCTGGGGGGCGTCGCTGCTCGACGTGCGCCTGCGCTTCCGCCAGCAGACCCTCGTCCTCGGGGCCGACACCGTCGTCCTCGTCGTCGGACTGGCTCTGGACCGCCCCGAGGTGGTGCTCGCCTCGGTGGTCTTCGCCCAGGTGGCGAGCGGCACCTGGCGCCGGTCCCCTCCGGTCAAGGTCGCCTTCAACGTCGCCAACGCCGCCGCCGCAGTCGGCGCCGCCGGTCTCGCCTTCGCCGCCCTCCCCGGCCACGACGCCGGGGCGGGGCGCTGGCTGGCGCTCGCCGTCGCCTGCCTGCTCGTCGACGCCCTGAGTGGAGCCGGTGGGCTGACGGCAGTGAGGGTCACCAGGGGACGGGTCGGTCGGGCCCAGGTCCTCGACTCGGCGGCCAGCCTCGGCCTGTCGGTGAGCGCCAACGCCACCTTCGCCGTCGTCACCGTCTCCGCGATGAGCGTGAGCCGCTGGGGAGGGCTCGTCCCGGTGCTGCTCGTCGTCGGGGCCGTCCTGCTGCTGCGCCGCCAGCGAGACCTGGAGACCAAGTTCGCCAACCTGGAGCTGCTCTACCGCTTCTCGCATGCCATCGCCGGGGTGACCGAGGCGACCGACGTGCTCACCACCACGCTTCGGAGCATGAAGGAGCTGCTCGCCTGCGAGCACGCCGAGCTGCTCCTCGCCGAGCCCGGTTCGTATGTCCGCCTCGGCCTGCACCCGACCGGCGCCCTGGTCAACCACACCGTCGAGCCGGACGCGATCGAGCGCCGGGTGCTCGACTCGGGCGCGACGGTCTCGGTCACGGCGCGCTCCGACGGCCCGCTCGCCAGCGCCCTCGACCGGCGCGGCTGGCACGACGCCGTCGCCGTCTCCTTCCAGGGCGCCGACGGCCTCGCCGGGGTGATGACCGCCGGCCAGAAGCTCGGCTTCGGCTCGACCTTCGGCCCAGCGGACGCCCGCCTGCTCGAGACCTTCGCCTCCCACAGCAGCGTGGCCCTGCGCGGCAGCGACCTGCTCGACCGGCTCCGCTCCGAGGTGGCCGCCCGCAGCTACGACGCCCTCCACGACGCCCTCACCGGGCTCGGCAACCGCAGCCTGCTCCGCCAGCACCTGAGGGCCGTCCTGGAGAAGGCCGGCGGCAAACCGGTGGCGGTGCTCATGGTGGACTTGGACAACTTCCGGGAGATCAACGACACCCTCGGCCACCACGCCGGCGACGACGTGCTGCGCGCCGCCGCCGAGCGGATCGGGGCCGCCAGCGGCACCGCCGGCACCACCTACCGCCTCGGTGGCGACGAGTTCGCCGTGGTCCTCGACTCCCCCTGCCCCGAGGAGCGGGCGGTGGAGGTGGCGGCCGCCGTCCGTGACCTCGTCGGCCAGCCGCTGCTCGCCGAGACGATGAACCTCGAGCTCCAGGTCGCGATCGGGGTGTCGGTCTCCCCCGAGGACAACGCCGACGGGGAGGGGCTCCTGCGGCGGGCCGACATCGCCATGTACGCGGCCAAGAAGGCGAAGTCCGGCGTCGAGTGCTACGACCCCGGGCGCGACCCCAACACCACCCGGCGGCTGCGGCTCACGAGCGACCTGCGCCGGGCGATCGCCGGCGGCGGGCTCGACCTGTGGTACCAGCCCAAGGCCGAGCTGCCCTCCGGGCGGGTGGTCGGCGTCGAGGCCCTGGCGCGCTGGCGCCACCCCCGCTACGGGCAGGTGCCCCCCGACGAGTTCATCGCCCTGGCCGAGCAGAGCGGCACCATCAGCGCCCTCACCTGGGTCGTGCTCGACACCGCCCTGGCCCAGAAGCGGGCGTGGGACACCGACGGGTTGGAAGTCGACATGTCGGTCAACATCTCGGCGCGCTCGCTGCTCGACGCCAACCTCCTCATCCGCCTGAAGGCCCTGCTCGACCGCCACCACGTCTCCCCCGACGGTCTGGTCGTCGAGCTGACCGAGTCCTCGATGCTCGCCGACACCGAGCGAGCCGAGGTGGTCCTCGCCCAGATCCAGGCGCTCGGGGTGCGGATCTCGGTCGACGACTTCGGCACCGGGTACTCCTCGCTCTCCCGCCTGAGCCTGCTGTCCTCCTCGGAGGTCAAGATCGACAAGTCCTTCGTGACCTCGATGCTCAGCTCTAAGACCGAGGCGATCGTCGCGGCCACCGTCGAGCTGGCCCACAACCTCGGCCAGGTCGTGACCGCCGAGGGGGTCGAGGACCGGGCCACCTGGGACCGCCTCGCCGAGCTCGGCTGCGACTGCGTGCAGGGCTACTACCTGTCCCGGCCGATGCCTGCCTCGGTGGCCACCGCCTGGCTGGTCGAGGCGGCGCGCCGCCAGCACGAGCGCGAGCCGGCCAACCGCTGACCCGAGCCCCTCCGGCCGCCCCGCCCCCTCCCGGCGGCGCCGGCGCTCAGCCGGTCAGGTCGACGACCATCGCCGGGTCGAGGCGGCGGTGCTCGCCCTCGGAGCGCACCGCGGTGCCGACTGCGGAGAACTCGATGACGTGGGTCCCCCACACCCCGCTCCGCTCGACGATGCGCGCCCCGACCACCCCGTCGGCGCCGAGACCGAGCGCCATGTCCTGCAGGCGGGTCATGGCCAGCTCCCGGGCGTCGTAGAGCGCCTCGGTGTAGACGGTCATCTCCTGGTTGGTGCTCACCGACGCCGCCCACGCGCCGAACCCCCGGCGTCCCACGTGGTAGGCGCACACTCCGGTGACGATCCCGAGCGGCTGGTAGCCGGCCCGCTCCAGCAGGTGGACCTCCTGGCCGCTCAACGCCGCGGTGAACGGTGCTCCGCCCCGCCTGCCGACCGCTCCCCCCGACCCTCCGCCGGCGGCCGCGCCGGCCCGCCGGCGCACTGCGGTCCCGGTGGCGACCAAGTGGACGAGGCGCCCGCCGGGGCGCAGGTCCCCGAGCTCGAGGGCCACCCCGAGCACCCCGTCGGCGCCCGCCCGCCGGGCCCTGTCGGTGAGCCGGGCGAGCGCCCCGACCCGGCTCGAGCCGAGCGCCGCGCTCAGCTGGGTAAGCTCGCCGTTGTCGGAGTAGCCGACCCCGAGGCCGGCGAAGGCCGCTACCTGGACCACCGACGCCCCGGTCAGCAGGTCGAGCGGCTCGTAGCCGACCTGGTCGAGCAGGATCGCCTCGTCGACGCTCAGACCGGTGACCACCGGCGACGCCACGCCCGGGCCCGCCCGCAGGGCGGCGAGGGCGAGGTCGGCAGGGCTCGCGCCGGCCACCACGCCGGCCGCGCCCGTGCCCGCCACGCCGGCCGCACCGGCCACGTCCGGCCCGGCCACCCCGGCGACGCCGGACCCGGCTGCCCCGCTGCCGGCCACGCCTCCGGGCCGGGGCTCGGGCCGGGTGCCGGCTCCGTTGCTCTCGCTCATGCCCGCGAGAGCCTCATCACCGGCAGCGGGAGGCG
>JAKARG010000402.1 GCA_021819345.1 Actinomycetes bacterium
GGAGGCTCGAGAGCTCCGGCTCGGCGAAGCGGGCCTCGACCCTGTAGTGGGTGCGGGCCTCGCGCCCGCCGGACGTGACCGAGATGCGCGTCGGGTCCCGGAGCGAGCGACCGAGCGGCGCGTCGACCGTGCCCTCGTCGGCAGCCACCGATCCGATGACGAGAGCAAGGTAGGTTCGCTCGACGCGATGGGCGGCAAGGTCGGCCACGAGAGAGGCGCGCGCCCGGCGGCTACGGGCAACGATCAGCAACCCCGAAGTCCCCTTGTCCAAGCGGTGCACGATCCCCGGGCGCCTGGCGTCGTCGCCCTCCCCGTCGGTCAGCTCGGCGAGCTCGGGGTAGCGGGCGAGGAGGCCTTGGACGAGCGTGCCGGTCGGGTTGCCGGCGCCCGGGTGCACCACCAGCCCAGCAGGCTTGTCTACGACGATCAGGTCCCGGTCCTCGTAGACGACGTCGAAGGAGACCGATGGGTCACCTTCGAGGCAGCCGCGGACGGCAGCCACCTCCGGCAGGTCCACCGTGAGCAACTGGCCCTCCCGGACCCGCCGACCCCGCACGAGCACCGCGCGCCCGTCGAGGCGAACCGCGCCCGAGCCCACCAAGGTGGCGACCTCCGCCCTCGGGAGCCCGCAGAGCAGGGCAACGGCCCGGTCGACCCGCTCTCCGTCGAGGGTGGCGCCCACCGGAGCTTCCATCATTCCGGACCGACGGCGTCGGTCCGCTCCGATTCCGGCTCCTGCTCCCTCGGGCAGTCGTCGACGCCACCATTTCCACTGGAGCTCCCGCTGCCGGGTTGGAGCCCCTGGTCGCCCGCCGACCGGGGCAGGTCCGCGGTCCGCTCGCTCCCGGAGCGCACCAGGAGCCTCCAGGCAAGGAGGATCGCTCCGACGACGATCGAGGCGTCGGCAAGGTTGAACACGGGCCAGTACTCGTGACCACCGACCCGCGCTACCTCGATCCAGTCGACGACCGCTCCGGGGTGCCCGGGAATGTGGCGCACCAAGCGGTCGGTGAGGTTGCTCACCGCACCGCCGAGCAGAAGACCGAGCGCGAGGGCTTCGGAGGCGGTGCCACGCCTGGCGGCCCGGCGAGCCCCGAGCACCAAGACGGCGAGGAGCACGACCACCGCCGCCTCGACCACCGGGGTGACCCCTCGGCCCAGCCCGAACGCAGCCCCGGTGTTGAAGGTCAGCTCCAGCCAGAGGCTCGCGAAGACGTGGCGGGGAGGGTAGGCGTGGTGGAGCGCCCAGGTCTTGGTCAACTGGTCCGCAGCGACGACGAGGGCAGCTACCACCCCGGTGAGCGCGACCCGCGACCAGAACCGCGAGCTGGGCCGTCCGCCGGAGCTGGGCAGACTGGAGTGGGCTCGGTCGGTCATGGGCTCCCCACTCAAGCAGGCAGAGCCCCCCGGAGGACAACCACCCCCGGCTGTCTGCGGCGGAGCCCCCGCAGGCGCGCCCAGGGTGCCCGAGCCCGAGGGGCCTGCGCAGCCGAACGCGGGTGCGGCTGGCTCAGCGTCGAGAAGAGAGCCCCCCGCTCTTGCACGACACGCAGAGAGCTGCGTAGGGCAGCGCCTCCAGGCGGGCCTCTGCGATCGGCTCCCCGCAGTGCTCGCAGGTCCCGTAGGTCCCGGCTTCGATCTTGGCCAGAGCCCGATCGATCTCCTCGATCGCCGCCCGGGCCTGAGCCGACAGCAAGAGGTCGAGCTCCCGGTCGACGTTGGACGTGCCGCCCTCGCCACCCTCCTCGTCGAACTGGACATCCCCCGGCTCGTGCTCCAGGGCCAGCGAGTCGGCTTCGGCCTTCAGCTCCTCGGCTTGGCGTAGGTAGCTGGCGCGCTCGGCGAGCAAGGCCTCTCGTCGAGCCTCCACGAACGACGACGGGCTGCTCTTGGCCGCCGACTTCTTGGTGGAGGTTCTCGCAGCGGCTCGGGCCCGGCCGGGCGGAGCCTGAGAGGGCGCTGCGGGCGCGTCGGGCGCTGCGGGCGCGTCGGGCGCTGCGGGGCCCTTTCGAGCCGAGGAGGTCTTTGGGGCTCTGGGCATGGCGCTTACCTGTCGTCCACGGGAACGGGGGCCGGAAGCTAGCACGCTGCGGAGCCTTCCGGGAGGCGACTCTGCGAGGCTGCAGCGCCACGAGCCGCCGATCGGCCGCTCGGTACCGCGCCCCGCGCGCGACCGACCAGCGGCGCGCCGGGCCAACGGGGCTCCACCTGCGCGAAAGCGAGCGCGAGCAAACCGGAGGCCACCCACCCGGGTCGAACCTAGGCTTGCGGGCATGTCGGAGCGCCCGAGCCCCTACCCCGAAGTGCCCGCATCCCCCCGCTTCCCCGAGATCGAGGAGCAGGTCCTGGCCTTCTGGGCGGAGGACGGCACCTTCTCGGCCTCCGTCGAGCGCCGAGCGCGCGAGAGCGAGGGCGGGAAGGAGTTCGTCTTCTACGACGGGCCACCGTTCGCCAACGGCCTCCCGCACTACGGCCACCTGCTCACCGGGTTCGTGAAGGACGTCGTCCCCCGCTACCGCACGATGCGGGGAGAGCGGGTCGAGCGGCGCTTCGGCTGGGACTGTCACGGCCTGCCGGCGGAGACCGAAGCCGAAAGGGAGCTCGGGGTCTCCGGGAGGGGCCCGATAACCGAGTACGGCATCGCGCGCTTCAACGACTTCTGCCGCTCCTCGGTGCTGCGCTACACCGAGGAGTGGAAGCGCTACGTGGCTCGCCAGGCGCGCTGGGTCGACTTCGAGCACGACTACAAGACGATGGACCTCTCCTACATGGAGAGCGTCATGTGGGCCCTCCGCCAGCTCTACGACAAGGGGCTGCTCTACGAGGGGCAGCGGGTGCTCCCCTACTGCTGGGAGTGCGAGACCCCGCTGTCCAACTTCGAGACCCGCCAGGACAACGCCTACCGCGATCGCCAGGACCCGGCGGTCACCGTGTCGTTCGAGCTGGAGGCCGACCCCGGCTCCGAGCAAGCAGAGCTCGCAGGTCCGCTCGAGGCCTGGGCCTGGACGACCACGCCGTGGACCCTTCCGTCCAACCTGGCCCTCGCCGTGGGACCCGACATCGACTACGACCTGCTCAGCCTGGCCGACGGGCGACGGGTGCTCATCGGCAGCGCCCGCCGTCCCGCCTATTCCGAGCAGCTCGGGGATGCCTCGCACCTGGTGACGCTGAAGGGCGCCGCGCTGGTCGGCCGGCGGTTCCGGCCGCTCTTTCCCTATTTCGCCCAGACCCCCAATGCGTTCGTGGTCCTCGGTGCGGACTTCGTGACCACCGAGGACGGGACCGGGATCGTGCAGATGGCCCCGGGCTTCGGGGAGGAGGACCAGGCAGCGTGCGCGGCGGCCGGGATCCCCGTCGTCTGCCCCGTCGACGACCGCACCCGCTTCGGCTCCGAGGTCCCCGACTTCGCCGGGCTCCAGGTCTTCGAGGCCAACCAGCCCGTGATCCGGGCGCTGCGCGCCGCCGGCCGGCTGGTCCGCTCCGACAGCTACCTCCACAGCTACCCGCACTGCTGGCGCTCCGACACCCCCCTCGTCTACAAAGCGGTCAGCTCGTGGTTCGTCGCCGTCTCGGCTCTGAAGGACCGAC
>JAKARG010000403.1 GCA_021819345.1 Actinomycetes bacterium
CTCCCGGTACCTGCGTCGGGTGCTCCACGTCGACCCGGAGGCACGCTCGGCGGTGGTCGAACCGGGAGTGACCCTGGACGAGATCACCGCTGCGGTGGCGGTCCACGGTCTCAGGTTCGGCCCCGACCCCTCGACCCACGCTCGGGCGACCCTCGGTGGCGCGGTGGGCAACAACGCGTGCGGGGCGCGCGCCCTTGGGTACGGCCGCACTTCGGACAACATCACCGTGCTCGACGTCGTCACCGGGAGAGGCGATCGTGTGCGAGCAGGAGCGGCCTCGCTGGCGCGCTCGGGTGACGGGGAGAACAGGGAACGCGAGGCGCGCTACCGGGCCGGTCTCGCTGCGATCGCCACGGAGCACGGCGAGACGATCCGCAACGAGTTCGGACGCTTCCGGCGTCAGGTGTCGGGGTACTGTTGGCGGCGACGCTGTCTGTGCATCGATCGGCAGCACTTGATGATGATGGACCGGCGGCGTTCGATGGCGACGGGGCGCATGTCAGTCCTGGGTGAGCTCGGCGACGGCCTTCTTGGCGCAGGCGTCATCCACCAGGTCCTTGCCGTCGGCCGCGGCGGCGATGAGCGCGGCGATGGCGGCGTTGTTGAGCATGCGAGGCAGGCCATTGGACAACCGGTGCAGGCGCGCGACGGCGTCGTCGGCGAAGAGGGGTTCTTCCCGACCGGCGAGGGCGAGGTGGTGGCGCAGGTAGGCGGCTGACTCGCCGATGTCCATCGGCTTGATCGAAAAGCGCGTGGCGATGCGCTGGTCGAGCGCGGCGAAGACCCCCATGCGCAACTGGCGGTTCAAGGTTGGCTGGCCGACCAGGATGCCGGCGAACGCAGACGCCGAGTCCATCTCGGCGTTGGTGAGCAGGCGCAGCTCTTCGAGCTGGGCCGGCTCCAAGAGGTGTGCCTCGTCGCAGATGAGCACCACCCGGCGGTGTCGCTCGGCCTCTTCGGCCGCCAAGAGATCAGTCGCCTGGGCCATGAGCTCGGCCCGCTGGTAGCGGGGCTCGGCACCCAAGGCCCGCACGATCGTGACGTAGAGCCCCCGGGTGCCAAAGGCGGGATTGGCGATGTAGATCACCTGGTGGCGGGCGGGATCGAGGGCGGCGACCGCGGCTCTCACCGAGACGGTCTTGCCCGCCCCCACGTCACCGGTCACGACGCCCAGGGCCGACTCGACGACGCAGAAGGTGATCCGGGCCACGGCCTCTTGGTGGGCCTGGCGGCTGAAGAGGTCCTTGGCGGCGATGGACTTTCCGAACGGCGTGCGAGCCAAGCCGAAGTGCGAAACCCACGGCGCCCGGCTCATCGGGCCTCCTCCTCGTCGCTCGTGAACAGGCCCAACTGGGAGAAGTCGGGCTTCATCCCGGTGCCTGCCTCCTCGTCGTGGGCGGTTGCCACCATGGCCAGATAGTCGATGCCGGTCACCTTCGGCACCGGCGGCTGCGCCTGGGGAGCGGCCCGGTGCACGTGGCGGCCGATCACAAAGGGCGTGGCGACCCCGGCGGGCCGCCCCTCGAAGTAGACGGAGACGGTGGTGAGGTCCTCGGGGTCATAGCGCAGTTCCACCCGCCTGCCGACGAGCGCGGGGTCCACCGCGTACGCGTTGCCCTCCAACGGCACACTCGCGGTCCTCGTCACCTTGCGGGTGACCGACCATCTGAAGGCGTCCGCCAGGCGCTCTGCGTCCACCTGGCGGTGTGGGCCACAGGCCTCGAAGCGCGAGATCGGCGTCTCGTTCGTCTCGGCGTGCACCCGGCGGTTGGCCACCTGGGCGACCCAGGCACCGAACCGGTCGTTCAGCTCGTCGAGGGTGGCGATGCCCTGGTGGGTGGCCTCTTGGAGGAACGCCTCTCGGATGTAGCGGTTCGCTCGCTCCTGCTTTCCGCGGCCCTGGGGCGCGTAGGGCTTGGAGTGCACGAGACGGACGCCCAAGACCGCGCACGTCCGTGCCAACCAGGCGTTCTTGAACGGCGCCCCGTTATCTGCATACAGGATGTCAGGTATGCCCCGGTGCACGATGGCCCGGCGCAGCAGCGTCTGGCAGCTCCGGGCGTTCTCATGAGCGTAGAACACGCCGTCAACCAGCAGGCGGGAGTGGTCGTCGACGATCAAGAACAGCTTGGCCCGCACCGAGGACTCCACCCTTGGATGCGGCACGAACGGTCCGACCAGGACGTCGGTCACCCACCGTTCGTTCGCCCGGGCCGCCTCGTAGCGGCCGAAGGCCTTGGGCTCGGCCACGAGGGCCTCTTTGTGCAGTCCAGCCCGGCGCAGCTGGTCGCGCACGGTGCGCTCGGCGACCCAGATGCCATGGCGGGCGAACAGGATCCGGGCGATCTGGGCTGCTGAGCGCGTCGGTAGCTCGAGGCGGAGCGCGCAGGCCTCGTCGAACAGCTCGGGATGGGCGCGCACCACCCCGGTATCGGCTCGGGGCGAGGGACAGAGGCCGCCGAGACCTTCCGAGCGGTAGCTGCGGATCCAGCGGTCGATGGTCCCCCGGGAGTAGCGCCGCTCGTCACCATCGGGATGCGCATGGGAGCGCCCGGCGATCTCGCGCACGAGCGCGCCGCGTTCGGCCGGGGAAAGGCGCTCGTTCACCGCTTCGGCGATCACCCCGAAGCGGTGCAGAGCGATCGCCTCCTGGTGGGAAGGGTCCATGTCGTTGTCCTCCTGTTCGTCGTGTCATGCGACAGGAGGCATGAAACGCCGTCTGCCGACGACGAGATAGGGCGAGTTCGTGTTGGCCGCCAAGAGGCTCCCGCCGCACACCGATGAGCAGAAGCGCCACCGCCCGACCGCCAGCCAACCCGGCAGCGCCATCGCCGCTCGCCAGGCGGCCTTCGTGGCCGCGATTGCCCCGCCGGCGGTGCTCTTCCCCGCCGAGGCGACCTCCCCGCCCAGCTCGACCGCCAGGGCGCAGAAGCCGACGGCCAGGCGCCGGGCGTTCGCCGCGAACGCTCGCACCCAGCCCCGGGCGGTCGTGTGGGGGACGCCAGCCGCCCTCGCCGCCGGGCGCACGCCGCCCGGGCCACTCTCGACCGCCTCGAGGAGCGTCCCGATCGACTCGACGACGTCGAGGCGGTTGCGCACGGCGAACCCCGGCAGCAAGGCATGGGTGGTGCCGCAGGCCCTGCAGCGTCCACGGGGGACGAACACCCGCAGGCAGCGTCCGGCTTCCCGGACGAAGCGCCAGTAGCCCGACCAGGGCCTCAGCCCTTCCTCGCAGTGCGGGCAGGCAACGACAGGAACTTCGACCGCTCGACCAGCGGCCGCGTAAGTGTCGACGGACATGGCGCAGGGCCATACGATGGCCATCGGTGGCAACACCGCCTTGGACCCCTTCTCGCGTCAGGGACAACTGCGGGCGAGAAGGGGTCCCTCGCGTTCAGGGACGGCTCATCCTCGACCCTGGCTGAACCTCCAGGCCAGCCTGTCCAAGGAACTGGTGCACAAACACCGCTGCCGAACCGGACGCCTCGGTGGTCAGGAAATCACGCCGCTAACAACGATCGAGGCGTCCGCATCGATGCGAGCGACTTGGGCGAAGAAGGAAGCGGGTTGGGTGGCCCAGATTCTCT
>JAKARG010000404.1 GCA_021819345.1 Actinomycetes bacterium
CCCCCCCCCGGGAGCGGCCGGTCGGACGGGTGGGTGGGCGGGTGGTCGGACGGGTGAGTGGGGTGACTTGGTGCAACCGACTCGCCTGACGTATAGCGCAAGAATATACTTTGTGGATGGTTCCCGAGCCCGGCTGCGGCACCCCGCTCGGTGCCCGCCCCGAGCCACCGCTGATCCAGGGGGGCATGGGGGTGGGCGTCTCGGGCTGGAGGCTCGCCCGGGCGGTCTCGCTCGCCGGCGGGCTCGGGGTGGTCTCCGGGGTCGGCCTCGACACCCTCGTGGCCCGCCGCCTCCAGCTCGGCGACGAAGGAGGGCGTCTCCGGGAAGCCCTCGGCGCCTTCCCCTTCCCAGAGGTCGCGGACCGGGTCCTGCGCCGCTACTACCGCAGCGGAGGGATCGGCGAGCGGACGGCGTTCGCCCCCGTGCCGCTGCCGGTCCTGGCACCGAGGAGGCCTTCGGTGGAGCTGACCGTCGTCGCCAACTTCGCCGAGGTGCACCTCGCCAAGCGCGGGCACGCTCGCCCGGTCGGGGTGAACTACATGGAGAAGCTCCAGATGTCGACCCTTGCCTCGGTGTACGGGGCGATGCTCGCCGGAGTCGACTACGTCCTCATGGGTGCAGGGATCCCGACCGGCATCCCTGCCCTCCTCGACACCCTGGCCGAAGGGGGCAGAGGGGAGCTGCCGATCGAGGTGGACGGCGACGGGGAGCGCGCGTTCACCGCGAGCATCGACCCGCTCCGTCGGGCCCACGCCTTGCGCCCGGGCCCCCTCCGGCTGAGGCGACCCCGGTTCCTCGCAGTGGTCTCCTCGCACCTGCTCGCCGCCTACCTCGCTCGTGACGCTCGCAGCCGTCCCGACGGGTTCGTGATCGAGGGCCCGGTCGCCGGGGGCCACAACGCCCCTCCACGGGGCAAGCTCGAGCTCAGTCCGACCGGGGAGCCGGTCTACGGGCCTCGCGACGCAGTCGACCTCGCCAAGGTCGCAGAGCTCGGCCTGCCCTACTGGCTGGCCGGCGGCTACGCCAGCCCTGAGGCTCTAGCCGGTGCCCTCCGGGCCGGGGCGAGCGGAGCCCAGGTGGGCTCGGCGTTCGCACTGAGCGAGGAGTCCGGGCTCGGCACCGAGCTGAAGCGCGCCCTCGCCGAGCGGGCAGCGACCGGGACCCTCCGGGTGCGCACCGACCCCCGGGCTTCCCCGACTGGCTTCCCGCTGAAGGTCGCCGAGCTGCCCGACACTGCCGCCGAAGCCTCGGTGCGCAACGGCCGGCGGCGGGTGTGCGACGTCGGCTACCTCCGGATGCCGTTCCGGTCGGCCGCCGGTGGGATCGACTACCGGTGCCCCGCCGAGCCGGTCGACGCCTACACCCGCAAGGGAGGCCGCGCCGAGGACACTGCGGGGAGGATCTGCCTGTGCAACGGGTTGATCTCGGCGGTCGGCCTCGGCCAGCGTCGTCGCCGAGGGACGGAGCCGGCGGTGGTGACCTTCGGCGGGGACCCGAGCTTCCTGGCCCCCCTCGTCGAGGCGGTCGGCCCGGTCCCCTACCGGGCTGCAGACGTCGTCCGCTACCTGCTCGGCGGGAGCGCCGGCGAGCCCTGACCCACCCGTCACCCCGGCGCCGCCGCCCCGCCGGCCTCCCGCCTCAAGCGTCGGCCGGCAACGCCAGGCCCGCCGCCTCCTCGGGCAGGCTCGGGTCGAGCTCGATGTGGGGCAGGACGCGCTCGAGCGGGCTCGGGAGCCACCAGCTCCACTTGCCGAGCAGGTACATCACCGCCGGGACCAGCAGCAGCCTCACGATGGTCGCGTCGAGCACGACGCTCACCGCCAGCCCGACGGCGATCTGCTTGATCACGACGTCGCTCGAGGTCACGAAGGCCATGAAAACGCTCGCCATGATGAGCGCTGCGCAGCTGATCACCCGGCCGGTGGCCGACAGGCCTCGGGCGACGGCGAGGTGCTGGTCGTGGGTCTCGTCCCAGTGCTCCTTCACCCGCGACAGGAGGAAGATCTCGTAGTCCATCGAGAGACCGAAGACGATCGCGAACATGAACACCGGCACGTAGGCCTCGATGGGCACGTTCTCGCTCACCCCGAGCAGCCCCCTGCCCCACCCCCACTGGAACACTGCGACGATCACCCCATAGGCGGCGGAGATGCTCACCAGGTTGAGCACGGCCGCCTTCAGCGCGAGCAGCAGGCTGCGGAAGGCAGTCAGGATGAGCAGGAAGGCGCAGGAGACGACGACGGCGATGATGACCGGCAGGGTGGAGGCGAGGGACGAGTCGAACTGGGTCTGAGCAGCGGTCGATCCGGTCACGTACCCGCGTGCCCCGCTCCCGGCGAGGGCAGACGGCAGGGCGCTGCGGTAGAGGTGGTCGAAGAGGGTCACCGTCGCCTGGCTCTGGGGCGAGCTGGCAGGCAGGACGCTGCCGAAGAGCAGCGCTCCGTCGGGGGTGGGCACGAGGGGCGTCGCGTGGGCGACGTCGGGGCTCGCTGCGATCGCTGCGCCCACCTTCTCGGCGAGATCGGTGCCGGCGACCGAGGAGGCAGAGGTGCCGGTCGGCGGGCGGACGACGACGGTCAGCGGTCCGTCGGCGCCGACCCCGAAGCCCTCGGCGATCAGGTCGTAGGCCTGCCTGTCGGTGTAGCTCTTCGGGTCGGCGCCGGCGCCGACGTGGCCGAAGCGGATCGACAGCAGCGGTACCGCGACCACCCCGAGCACGAGGAAGCCAGCCACGAGGAAGGCCCACGGCCGGCGCCCGACCGACGCCGCGTAGCGGTGCCACCAGTCGCCGTCCCGGCCCGACTCCGCGACCGGCGCAGACCCGAGCGCGAGGCGGTCGATGTTCCGCCCGAGCAGCCCGAACAGGGCGGGCACGAGGGTGACCGCGCCGGCCGCCGCGCAGACGACCCCGAAGACGGCGGCGAGGCCGAGCATCCCGAGGAAGCTGATCCCCGAGGCGAACAGCCCGAGCAGGGCGATCGACACCGTGGTGGCGGCGACGAGGACCGCCCGGCCGCTCGTCGACACCGCCTCGCCGGCGGCGAGCACCGGGTCCACGCCGTCGATCACCCGCTGGCGGTGCCGGGTGGTGAGGAACAAGGCGTAGTCGATGCCGACCCCGAGGCCGATCATCGTGGCGAGGGTCGGCGAGGCGGTGCCGAAGGTGGCGGCCGCAGCGGCGATCCCGAGCAGCTGCAGGCCGACGAGGGTGGCAACAAGGGCGCTCAGCAGCGGGAGGCCGGCAGCGGCCAGGCTCCCGAAACCGACCAGCAGCACCACCAGGGCGACAGCGAAGCCGACCAGCTCGGAGGGAGCGTCGTGGGTGGCGGGCTGGGTGAGCGGGCCGAACTGCGCCCCGTAGGCCACCTCGACGTGGTCGGCGGTGAGCGGCCGGGTCGCCCGGTGGAGGTCCGCCACGTAGGAGGACCCGAGGGTCCTCGGCTCCACGCTCAGGTGCATGTCGATGTAGGCGATCGTGCCGTTCGGCGAGACCGCGGTCGACCCGGGGGCGAGAGGGTCGCTGACCGAGGTGACGTGCGCCAGGTGCGAGAGGTTGGCGACGGTCGCGGAGACCTCGCTCGCCACG
>JAKARG010000405.1 GCA_021819345.1 Actinomycetes bacterium
CCCCTATCAAGCCCCGGGTCAACCAGGCCTTCAACCACCGGGATCATCCGGAGGATCTTGGTGAGGCAATGAACCACCGCTCCCGGAGGATTTGACGTGAGGCAACAGGGATCCTCCAAATTCGGCCCAAAACCCCTTGTTTAAAGGGGTGGAAGGCGTTCGAGCGGCCACGCCGACGCCAGAGATGCGTCCCATCGACCGAGAGGAGACCTCCCCCAAAGTGAACCCACCCCCCACTGCGCCACCCACTCCACCGCTCCCACACGGGCCGCTGGCCCGGTTCCTGCTGGATCCGACCGCTGCCCTCCACCATCTGGCCCACTGGCTGGGCCACGCCGCCATGACTTTCGCCGTCCACTACGTCCCTGCGCTCGCCGGGCTGGCGGCTCTTGTGGCCTTCGCCAGGGTCGTCTTCGTCCGCTGGCACTCCCGCCGAGGGGCCGCAGCCTCCGCCAGCTACCTGGAGGTGCTCCCTCCGCCGACCGTGGAGCCGGCCGGCGCGGAGGCCTTCTGGGCGAATGTCCACCCTCTCCTCAAACCCAGCTGGCGCGGCACTCTCGGTGGTCGGCCCCAGGTGGCCTTCGAGATCCGGAGCACCGGACATCGCGTCCACTTCGGTCTCTGGGCACCCTCCTCCGCGGCGGCCCACGTTGGCAGGGCGGTCGCGGCCGCCTGGCGGGGTTCGACGGTGGTGTCATCCGAGACCGCTCCTCAGCTCACCGGTAAGAATGCATCCGCCGGGCAGGAGCTGCGACTTGCCCGGGCGACCTGGTTCCCGATCGCCACGGATCACCTGCTCGATCCGCTCCGCAGCGTGCTCGGCGCCGCGGCCGAGCTGTCCGAGGACGAGTCAGCGGTCATCCAAGTCGTGGCACGCCCGGCGGGCCGACGATGCCTCAGCAAGGCCCAGCGCGGCCTGCTCAACATGCAGGGCGTTCCGACGCCCTCACCTGTCCTCCGCGTTGTCGGCCCGGTGATCCACGGGCTGCTCGACATGGTGACGCCTGGACCAACGACGCCAGCACAGGTCCGTCCGCGACCCACTCCCGTTCACCGTCCCGAGCTTCCGGCTGCTCGCGAGAAGGTGTACCGCCCGTGCTTCGAGGTATCCGTTCGCGTCGCGGTGTCGTCCGCTTGTGACGACCGGTCAACGACGCGACGGCTGCGTAACCGCACCCGTGCCCTCTGCGCGTCGTTCGGTTCCTATGCGGCCGAGAACCACCTCGTTGCCCATCGTCTCTCCCGACCGGCGGCGACGCTCTGCTCCCAACGCATGAGCCGGGGCGACTTGTACTCAGTCCCAGAGCTAGCCGCGCTGGCGCACCTCCCGCTTGACCGCGATGTCCCCGGGCTCGCCCGCGCAGGCGCCAAGCGGGTCTCCCCTCCACCAGAGGTAGACGGCGAAGGAAGGGTCCTGGGCGATGCCGACGCCGGACCTCGACGCACGGTTGCGCTGGCTCCGCGCGACGCGGCTTTCCACATGCATGTCATGGGGGCGACCGGCTCGGGCAAGTCGACGCTGCTTCTCAACATGGTGCTCGACGACGTCACCGCCGGGCGCGGCACCGTGGTGATCGACCCCAAGGGTGCGCTCGTCGAGGACATCCTCGATCGCCTGCCCGACGGAGCCGAAGAGCGAACGGTCGTCATCGACGCCGAGGATCCTGAGCCGCCGGCGCTCAACGCGCTCGGAGGCCGCGACGTCCACCTCGCCGTCGATCAGGTGGTCGGCGTGATGCACCGACTGTTCGAGTCGGCGTGGGGACCGCGCACGGACGACGTCCTGCGGGCCGCATGCCTGACCTTGCGCCTCCACCCCGGTGCCAACCTGGCCCAGATCCCGAAGATGCTGACGGACCCGCTCTACCGGGCTCCCCTGGTCGGCGCCGTGCAGGACCCGGTGCTCCGGAGCTTCTGGCGCTGGTACGACTCGCTGTCCGACGGCGCCCGGTCGGCGGTCGTCGGGCCGGTCACCAACAAGCTGCGTGCCTTCCTGTTGCGCCCGTTCGTCCGGGCTGTGGTCGGCACCGGGACGACGAGCTTCTCGCTGGACGAGGTCCTCGACGGAGGCGTGCTGCTGTGCCGGCTGCCCAAGGGTGTCCTCGGCGACGAGTCGACCCAGCTCCTCGGGTCCCTCCTCGTCGCCCAGGTCTGGCAGTCCGTGAGCTCCCGGGCACGCGGCGGACGGTGGGGACGCGTGTGCGGTCTCTACCTCGACGAGTGCCAGAACTTCCTCGCGCTCCCCGGCAGCCTGGACGACATCCTGGCCGAGGCGCGGGCCTACGGGCTCGGGCTCGTCCTGGCCCACCAGCACCTCACCCAGCTCCCCGCCGACCTGGCCGACGCCGTGTCGGCCAATGCCCGCTCGAAGATCATCCTCTCGTGCTCGCCCGAGGATGCCCGCCGCCTGGAGCGCACTGTGGCGCCCGACCTCGCTGCGCACGACCTGTCGCATCTCGGCGCCTACCAGGCCGCCGCTCGCCTGGTGGTCGACGGTGAGGAGAGCGCCGCATTCACGTTGCGCACCCGGCCCGCTCCGGCAGCCGTCCCGGGCAGGGCGGCACTCGTGCGGGACCGCTCCCGGGAAACCTTCGGCCTCTCCGAGCAGGACCGACGAGCCCTGCAGCTTCGCGCCGAAGGCCGGTGGAGCGGACCATCGGCGGCCGGTACCCCGGACGCTGGCCCGGACGGTTTCAAGTTGCCGGGGCTCTCCCTCGTCGAACCCGCCGGTGACGACGCGGCATGACCCGGACGATGCCTCCTCCGACTTCGCATGCATCTTCGTCGTCTCTCTCCCTCTCCGGCCTCGGCCGGGCGCGGCTGCGCCTCTCCGACGACCTCGTCACCGCGGCAGCTCATCACCTCACGGACCGGGATCGGTCGATCTGCGCCCTCCTTGCCGAACATCGGGTGCTCACGACCGACCAGATCGCCACCGTCACCTTCGACAGCCCGATCTCGGCTCGCCACCGCCTGGCCACGCTCTACCGCCTGCGAGTGCTCGACCGGTTCCGGCCGTTCCGCCGCGTCGGCACCGCGCCGAACCACTGGGTGCTCGACGCCATCGGCGCCATGGTCGTCGCCGCCGAGCGCGGAGTGGAGACCGACGAGCTGCACTGGCGCCGCGACCGGGCGCTCGGGCTGGCCGGAAGCAGCCAGCTCGCACACCGGGTCGGGGTCAACGGCTTCTTCTGCGACCTGCTCGGCGCGGCGAGAGGGCGGCCCGGTGCCGACCTGCGGGTCTGGTGGCCGGAGCGGCGCTGCCAGGCCACCTGGGGGGAGGTCGTGCGCCCCGACGGCTACGGCGTGTGGCAGGACGCGGGGGCTGAGGTGGCCTTCTTCTTGGAGTACGACCGGGGCACCGAAACCCACGCCCGCCTCGTCGCCAAGCTCGAGGGCTACGCGACCCTCGCCGCTGCCGCCCGGGACCCGTTCTGGGCGCTGTTCTGGTTCACCGCTCCCAAGCGTGAAGCCGCCGCTCGGAAAGCGCTCGCCGGCGCGCCCGTTCCGGTCGCCACCGCGTGCGAGGGAGCACCGCCGAGCGACGCAGTGTGGCTCCCCACCGACACGCCCAGATCGG
>JAKARG010000406.1 GCA_021819345.1 Actinomycetes bacterium
CGCGCCGCGCGCACGAGGGCGGCCATCCGCAGCCGGCGGTCCGAGGCCCCGAGGGCGACGAGCGCGTCGGGGGTTCCCGGGTCCCACGGGAGGTGCCCCAGGACGGGAAGACCCAGTGCCTCGGTGATCTCGGCGTCGGGGTAGGGGCCGTCGCCCACCACCACCAGCCCCGCGCACGAGGCCACCGGGTGGGCTTCGAGCCAGGACGCCACCGCTTGGAGGTCGCAGAGGCGCCCCCTGCTCACGAGCACCGCACCGTTCCCCCGGTCGCCTTGGGCCGCCCGCTCGAAGATCCCGAGCACCGGCGAGGTGTCCTCCAGGCGCCCGCAGTCCACCAGCACGTCGGCGTCGAGCTCCCCGAGTCGCCCGAGGAGCGGAGCGAGCATCACCAGCGCGCTCTTGGCCTGGTCGCCTCGCGCCGGACCCGCGAGCACCGCAGCGCCACCGGGGAGGTGCTGGCAGTGCTCGAAGACGAGAGACGGCTCGGCGCCCCGGCGTGCCGCCGCGGCGAGCGAGACCAGCCCCGGCTCGGCCGGCCACCCAGCCGACGCCGCCAACGTCCCACCGGCCGGGTCTGCCTCGACCACCAGCACCCGACGCTCTGGTGCACCAGCTCGGGCGGGCCAGGTGGCCGCTAGCCCGAGCGCGAGGGTCGTCACCGCGCACGAGCGCACCGAGCCGAACGCCACGACGCTGCCCATCAGCTGGCCACCTCAGCTGCCCGCGCCCATCTCGACCACCGACGCCTGACCGGCTGCCGCGAGCGCGGCCACCTCCCCGGCGTCCCGGGCCGCCACCTCAAGCGACAGCACCGTCGGGGCCCCCGAGCCCACCGGTGCGCCCTCGACCGACAGCACCGTCGCATCGACCGGGCTCCCCGCCGCCACCGATCCTGTGGTGCTCCCCGACGAGGGGACCGGGACAACCTCGACCCGATCCCCGGGGACGAGCGCGGGCGGGTAGCCGCCGGGCTTCAGGCCAACGGCGACCACGTCGGACCCCGCGCCGACCGCAGGAGCCGAGCCGACTTCGGCCGCGGTGAGCAGCGATCCGGGGAGGAGGGCAACCGCGGCCCGCCGGCCAACCACGCTGCCCTCTGCGCCAACGGCGACGACCGCGAGGCCGCTGCCGGTCGACACCTTGACCGCACGCAGGTCGGCTCCGGTGAGCACCTGGCCGGCGGCGACCGGCTGGGCGACGGCGAGCACCTCCTCTCGGGTCCCGAGGTGCAACGAGGCATCGGCGAACCCGAGCGCGCAACCGACCACCAGCAGCACGCCGATAGCGACGAGGGGGAGCTGGCGGCGCCGGCCCGGGCCCGGCACATGCGGCACCCGGCTGCTCTCGCTTGCCCGCTGCCCGTTGTGCCGGACTGCCGTCGCCACCTGTGCCATGACGTGCCTCTCTCAGTCGCTCCCTGAAGCTGGGGTGTTGACCGCCTGGGACTCGGTCACCGTCACCGTCACCGTGGCCGGAGGGCCGGCCTGGACACCGAGGTCACCACCGCCTGCCGCCCCGACAGCCGACCAGGTGACCGACCAGAAGATCGTGGCGGTCACCGTGAAGGTGCCCGGGGACGGCCAGGTGTACGAGCAGTCCGTCGTGGCGTTCGGGGCAGAGGGGTTGTAGGGGGTGCCGGGGCCGTTGCAGGTCACCGACGCGCCGTCGCCCATGTCGAAGACCACCTTGGTCGGCACCGCGGTCGCCGTCGTCGTCACCGGCCCAGCGCTCGCCGACGCCGACATCGGCCGCCACTGGCCAGAGTCGACCCACAGCCACGACGCCAGCCCGACCAGCTGCGCCGAGCCGTCTGGCGGGGCCATCTCGATGATGGGAGAGGAGAGCCCGAGCTGCTTGGCGGCCTGCTCGGCGACCACCACCGGGTCGACCTGCACCGTCGCCGCAGCAGGGGTGGCCCCGCTCACCCAGAACGGCGGCATCGGGTCGATCACCCCTGGGCCCCGGCAATCGGGGAACACCCACTGGCCCGGCTCGGGCCCGCCGACCCCGAGCGCCGCGGTCGCAGACGGCCCACCGGCACCATACGTGCAGCCATAGGGCTGGTTCGGGTTCGGCGTGCCCGACGGCGGCGTGCTCTGCGCCCCGCTCGCCCACGAGCTGTTCGCCGGTGGGGTCCAGTAGGTGTGGCCCGCCTCGACCGTAAGCGTGCCGCCGGAGGCCTGCACGCTCGACGAGCTATCCTGGCCACCGAGATCTCCCGCCGACGCCGGAGCGGACCAAGCCACAAGCAGCGCCGCCACCACGACGCCCGGGATCACGAGCCGGGCGCGCATTTCCCGTCCGTCACGGTCTGCTTCGAGACTTTCCAGGACCCCCCGGAGAGCACCAATGTGGCGGTCACTCCGTCGTTCTCCGGCGGCGTGACCGGCGGGACCTGCTTGCCGGTCGCCTTGTCGACGAGCACCGCCGTGCTGTAGACGCAATCGACCACCGTCGCAGACGTCGCCGAGAGCGCGGTGATCTTCGGGTGCAGTGCAAAGTTCCCACGGCCCACGATCCCCTGGCGCTGGTCGGCAAGAAGGTTCGCCTTCACACTCTGCAGCTGCGGGTCGACCATGGTGGCCGCAAGGGCGGGGTCCTCGGGGTTAGCGACCGACGCTGCGCTGTCGAACGCGCTCCACGCGGCGCGGTAGGCGGCGAGCACGGCTGCAGCAGTGGCCGATGTGGTCGTGCGTGTCGAGGTCGTGGCGGTCGACGACGGTGCCGACGTCTTCGGTCGGTCTGTGGTGGAAGTCGATGCCGAGCCGCTGCTTCCGCCGCCGCAGGCGGCCAGGATGGCGCCAGCGACCACCAGCCCCGAGACCGCACCGAGCAGTCGGCGGGACCGTCCGAGGCGATCCTGCTGCCCTGCTCTCCACGTGTGTCCTGCCCGGCGTATGGTCATGTGATCGGCTTCACGTTCGCTGCATCGGTGGCATTGCGAAGCCGGAGCCACCGCGTGAGCGGGGACGACCCGGGAACCTTGTCGCCGGGGAAGACCTCTGCGGCACGGAGACACCGGCCCACCTGAGACGCTAAACCTGTCCCAGCGCGCCGCGCCTGGTGGTGTGGCTCGTAGTACTCGCACTAGCAGGGAAGCGATAGCCTTTGTCCGTGCGGACCGCGGCGTCCGACCTCGCAGCAGCCCGGCGGGCCGAGCTCGCCGCCTTCCTTCGTGCCCGCCGCGCCGACCTGCGCCCAGAGGAGGCCGGTATCGACGCCGCCCCGGGCCGCAGGAACACCCCGGGGCTTCGCCGCGAAGAGGTGGCGGTCGCGGCCGGGGTGAGCGTCGGGTGGTACACGTGGCTGGAGCAGGGGCGCCGGGCCGATCCGAGCTCCGAGGTGATCGACGCCATCGCCCGGGTGCTCCTCCTCGACGCCGAGTCCCACCGCCACCTCCGGCGCTTGGCCGGCCTCGTCGATCCCGACCCCACTCCGCAGAGCCAAAGTCTCGGTCCCCAGCTCACCCGGCTCCTCGACATCTTGGAGCCGGCCCCTGCCTGCCTGATCGACGAGCACTTCGACTTCGCCGCCTGGAATGCCCCCTTCGCCGGTATCTGGAAGCCCGACAAGATCGGAA